>CAMCZA010000058.1 GCA_945885515.1 Ferrithrix thermotolerans DSM 19514
TCGCTCAGAGGTTTTAAAAAAAGCGAATACGCCGGAACATGCAGAACTGAAACATTTTCGTGCCAATTTTCTGGTGCGCTACGAAGTTCGGTTGCCGCCGCACGATCAGTGATCATCGTGCGCTCGCCATCAGGTGAAACAATCACGACAATTGAGCCAGTACGACCACTTCGAACTACGCATGGGTCAACATCGGCATCGCCAAGTGTTTCAACTAATTGGTCGCCAAGGCGGTCGTTGCCAACTTGGGCAATTAATCGCGCGCGATATTTGTTGTGTTGTTGAGCAACGGCACCGGCAAAAACTGCGACGTTTGCGGCGCTGCCACCGCGCGTGCGAACAATCTTTGAAGGTGTATCAGTCCCGTAACTTAAAGCAGTTGGCAACCAAACGACAATATCTTCAACAAGATCACCGATGACGCACAACACGTCGTGTCGAAACTAAACCGAGAGAAGGTCGCGAGCACCTGTGTCACTAGATGGATGGCGCAACTTGCTCATTGCGCGAGCCTCAATTTGCCGAATTCGCTCACGAGTTAAATTAAATGCTTCGCCAACTTCTTCGAGTGTGCGAGGCTCACCACGATCAAGGCCGAATCGAAGCGCCAAGATTTCTCGTTCGCGTTGATCAAGCGGGGCCAACAGTCGAGAAATTTCTTCCGGCAACAACGCGGTAGCGGCAACTTCAAACGGCGACTCTGCTGAACGGTCTTCGACAACATCACCCAACTCGGCATCGCCATCTTCGCGCAATGGCTCTGACAACGAGAGTGGCTCGGCGGCAAAGCGCAACGCTTCGGTCACTTTGTCGGCTGGCATCTCGACTTCTTCTGCCAACTCGGCAAGAGTTGCGTGACGACCAAACTTCAACTCAAGGCGAGAGCGAGCCTTTTGCAAACGGGCGAGCGTGTCGCCGGCGTGAACCGGAAGTCGAATCGTGCGACCAGTGTTGGCGATGCCGCGAGTGATCGCTTGGCGAATCCACCAGGTTGCATATGTTGAAAATTTGAAACCTTTTCGCCAGTCAAATTTCTCAACGGCGTGCATTAAACCCAGGTTGCCTTCTTGAATCAGGTCAAGTAACGGCAGACCAGACGCCTGATACTTCTTGGCGATCGAAACAACGAGGCGCAAATTTGACTGGACGAACTGACGCTCGGCGCGGGCGCCCGCACGAACAACTTTGTTCAACTCACGACGCTTTGTCGGGTTCACTTGCTTGCCGGGTTTGTTAAGGCTTGCCTCTGCTATTTTGCCTTCTTCGATTGCTTTTGCCAATCGAACTTCGTCTTCTTTGGTGAGCAGTAAATACTGGCCGATATCTGTGAGGTAGAGCCTGACTAGATCTTCGTCATCTCGGTCAATTCGCTCTTTGGCCACACAATCCCCTTAATCTTTAAGCCACACCCGGTGCGACACGCCTAACGATACCGACGAGGCACAGAACCCACACGCAAAAATACCGAAATTTTGAGTGTTGAAATATGGGAAAACCCGCGAGGCTAAAGATGTATGAGACGCAACTTATGAGCAACGGCGAGGTTTCAATCGTGGTCGTTACGATGCGGTTCGACGCGTCAAATCTCGCGGGGTTAATCGCCGTGCTATCTAAATATGTAGTGATGACAAGAATGGCACCAGGTTGTCGAAATATTGATTTTGTACTTTCGGCGTTGCAAGACAATCGGGTTCTGATAATTCAAAAATGGGATTCAGTTGAGTCGCAGCGTGAACATTTCGACAGTGCTTTAATGGTCGAAATGGCGAAGTCGTGCAAAAATATTTTGATCAAGGCACCAGAAATTGAACTTTTTGACTCATTGAGCGCACATGATCTGGCTTAAATAAGAACAAACCTGCTGATATTATTTGAGTTATGGCAAATCCAATTCTCAACGAAAAGTCTTTCTCAAAAGTTATGCAAAGAAGTGCGGGCGAAGCAGGTTGGGCGGCGCCGCAAGCCGGTCAGCAATCTTCGCAGCAAGTAACTCGCGCGCCGATAAGTGACGGTCCTGTTTCGCCATATCGCTCGGCAGAGACAATGACAGCAAGCGGCACGGCAAGTGCTGCATTACTTTTGATGTTGTTGCTAATGGCATCAGCAATGTTTGGTTGGACATCAGTAAGTGAATCAGTTTCTGGTGCCGTGCAGTTTCCAGCGTGGACAATGGCCGGGGCTTTGGTGGGTTTTGTCTGTGCAATTGTCCTGACATTTAAACCAAAGTTGGCTCGTGTACTCGCCCCTGCTTATGCAATTGCCCAAGGTGTATTTGTTGGTGCGATCTCGAAAGTGTTCAACACACAATACGACGGCATCGTGATTCAGGCCGTTGGTGTAACGCTTGGTGTGTTCGTAACAATGCTCGTGCTATACCGCACCGGAGTAATTCGCGTGACAGACAAAATGCGTCGCACAGTCATCGGCGCAACGATGGGCATCGCAATTTTCTACGGAGTTTCGTTATTGCTCAATTTAATCGGTATGAACATTTCATTTTTCAATAGTTCGAGCCTGATGAGCATCGGCTTTAGTTTTCTTGTCGCTGGACTTGCCGCAATGAACTTGGCACTTGACTTTGACTTCATTGAGCGTGGCGAACAATCAGGTTTGCCAAAATACATGGAGTGGTATGCAGCATTCGGACTGATGGTCACGATCGTCTGGCTGTATCTCGAGATCTTGCGTTTGCTCGCCAAACTGCGCGATCGCTAAGTTTCGCTAAGCATCTTCACGCAAGAGCGTGTTGAGAAATCTCTGATAATTGCGACCATGTCAGGCCGTCGGCTTCCCAGATTTTCTCAAATTGTTTATCGACAGCATCTTTGAATCCGTGTCGATTACGAAAGTTATATTGCCAGCGCTGTTTGTGCACTTTCAGACCAAGCCGAGATAACCGACCGACACAATAGGTTTCCCATACGGCTGATTCAACAACTGACAAGTCTTCATCTGTTGGAGCATCGGCAAAGTTGCCGCTTTGGCGATCGCGAATGCGCAGCAACCCTCGCCCAAGAGAAAACTTTGCGTTGTCAATACTAAAAGTCATCGGCTTTTTTAGGTTTTCAAACGCACTACTCATTACGAGAATATGCACGGGGTCGCTGAGAGTTGTCGTGACTCGTGACATCGCAACCGTCTCGTCAACGTCGATCAGTAAATTAGTCGACTCCATGCCGAGAAGTTTGAGCATCTCTTGAGCAACACCAGCGATTTCTTTAGAGTCGTACTTGACGATCTTGAAAATCGACGGCTCAACCGTCACTGTCATTGCAGATACTTAAGCAGGAGAAGAAGCGAGTGTCTTCTCAACAGCTTCGCGACGTTCGTTCAATGCTGCAAGTGAAACATCGGCGATTTCTGTCAGTTCTCCGTCGCTGAAACCAGCAAGTTCACGAAAGCGTCGTGCGAGCAGAATTGGCGACTCGTCACTTTCGCTGCGTAATCCGCCGTAACTAAATATTTTGTCAACGACCGATTGAAACTCGAGGGCTTTCTTGCGACGCTCAGGATCATTTTCCGTGATTTTGCGCAACCAGACACTCCCCATTTTGACGTGAGTTACTTCGTCGGCGAGCATCCAGTCTTCACAAAATGCGAGATACGGGTCTCCAGCAAGTTCGCCGAATTCTTTCATCGTCGTGAACACATCTATCGCCAAACCTTCAAGCGCACGGTTCACGCCAGCAAGTCGCAACACCGGGTCTTGACTGCAAGCGGCAGCAAAAAGCACCGTGTTCTCGATGAACTGTCCGAGTTCGGTTCCCATCCACTCAGAAAGTTTCACGCTGATTTCAACATGTCGTGCTTCATCCCAACATTGGCGGGCCATGTCTAACTTGAGCGCAAACGGCGCTTCTTCGCCGGTCACGAAATCGAAACATGTTCGGCCAGCACCTTCAAGCGCTTGAATTTCTCCGACCATGATTCCGTGCATCAAACTTCTTGCCGCGTCGGTCGCATCTGGTCGCAATGGTGTCAGGCGATTGGTGCTGCGAGCTTTGCGGATTACGCCGGTGTTGCTTGTGCCACGCGGATCAGCCATGCGCTCTTCGTTGGTGGCTTGGTTGAAGCGCTCATCACGAGCCAAATCTTCAACTGGAAAAAATTTTCTCATCTCTTACCTCCGCGTTATTTTTTACGAGTTATTCGGCGAATGCAGAACCAATTGTTCCTGGTCCGGCGATCCCGCCTGCTTCAATCAATAATATCTCTAGCCGTGCCTGATGTTCCGACGCGCGCTTCACTTCTGCGGGCGTAGTTAATAGGGTTTGGATCAACATCTCGCCATCACGCCAGTCATCGAACTCGTCTTGGAGGATGAATTTGATTGACCGACTGGTCGGACCATCGGTGATCTGACTCGTGTTATTCAAGTGAAATGTGTACGCAGAAATAAAGTGTGGGATGAAAACTCGGTACACCCCGACAAGTTTTTCGATTGTCATCTCGGGTGCTTCTGGTTCGGTGAGCGCCGCGATGAATCGAACCATCGCGTCATTTGGTGCAACAGTCAGTCGCTCTGGGTTCATTTCGCGAAGTTCAGGCAATCGGTTGTGCCATAACTCTGCATGCCATGCATGTTTGTAACAATGTGTTCCAAGTCGAAGTTTGACATCGATCTCGGGCACGGTTGCGATCCATCCGCCCAGCACTTCAAATAATTTCATCTCGGCCCATTTGTAGTGACCAACGCGACGCGCAGTTTCTTCGACATCGAACATTCCTGGCAACTCGCGTCGATCCCACGGTGCAAACGGATTACGAGCTTTAAACGGATCAGCCACAGATCAAGAATAACTCGTTGTGTCTGTAGAATACGAAGTGCCGATGACGAACATTCTCGGAATTTCCGCGCTTTATCATGACAGTGCCGCATGCCTCGTGCGTGACGGCGAGATCATTGCCGCCGCTCAAGAGGAGCGATTCTCGCGCAAAAAGCATGACGCGAGGTTGCCTCGCCACGCAACCGACTATTGCCTTGCCGAGGGTCAAATTTCTGCCAGTGAAATCGACCATGTTGTTTTTTACGACAAACCGATGCTCAAGTTTGATCGAATTGTCAAGACTCACTTGGCCTATGCACCTCGTGGGCGAAAGTCATTTGCTGCAGCGGGTTCGTTGTGGTTCGGTGGCAAGTTACAAACAAAAGAACAGATCCAAAAGTTTTTAGGTTTTCGTGGAGAGGTGCTTTTCGCCGAGCACCATGAAGCGCACGCGATGTCGGCTTTTTATCCTTCGCCATATCAAGAGGCGGCGGTACTCACAGTTGATGGTGTCGGCGAGTGGGCAACAACTAGTTTGTCTGTTGGTCGGGGCAACTCACTTGAAGTAATCAAGGAAATCAAGTTTCCACATTCACTTGGTTTGCTTTATTCGGCGTTTACAAGTTTCACCGGCTTCAAAGTCAACTCTGGTGAATACAAAATGATGGGTCTCGCACCATATGGCGAACCTAAATACGTTGACGCGATTCTTGAGCATCTGATCGAAGTGCAACAAGACGGAAGTTTTCGTTTGAATATGGAATATTTTGACTTTCCAGTCAGCAATCGCATGACCAGCCAGCGTTTCGCGGGTCTGTTTGGCGGGCCGTCGCGCGATCCTGAGTCAGAGTTAACGCAACGCGAAATGGATCTGTCTCGTTCGATGCAAGAAGTCACCGAACTTGTTGTCGGTCGTCTTGCGCGATTTGCGCGCGCAGCAACTGGCTCAAAAAATCTTTGTCTTGCTGGTGGTGTAGCTCTCAACTGTGTCGCCAACGGAAAACTAATTCGCGAAAATATTTTCGAAAATGTGTGGATACAGCCTGCGGCTGGCGATGCTGGTGGTGCGCTTGGCGCAGCGCTTGGTGTTTGGCATAAGTATCTCGGCAAGCCACGAACCGTAAAAACTGGTGATGCAATGCGTGGAAGTTATCTTGGTCCGAAATTTTCTGACGATGAAGTTTCAACATTTTTAAATTCACAATCGATACCTCATCAACAACTTGCAACCAAAGATCTCAATGTTCGTGTTGCTGATTTATTGAATGACGGCGCAGTTGTTGGCTGGTTTCAGGGTCGGATGGAGTTTGGCCCGCGCGCGCTCGGCAATCGCACAATTTTGGGTGACGCGCGGCATCCAGACATGCAAAAGAAAATGAACTTGAAAATTAAATTTCGCGAAGGCTTCCGTCCGTTTGCTCCCGCGGTCTTGGCTGAAGATGTTTCAGATTGGTTCGACCTCACCCAGTCGAGCCCATACATGTTGATCGTTGCCCCAGTTGCGCAGCATCGTCGTTCCAAAGATCACGCCGACATGTCGAAACTTTTTGGCATCGACAAATTAAACATCGTGCGTTCAGAGATTCCGGCTGTGACCCATGTTGATTTTTCGGCACGGGTACAAACTGTGCATCAACAAACGAACCCAGAGTTTCACGGTTTGCTTTCGGTATTTAAGCAACGCCACGGTTGCGCAGTTTTACTCAACACCTCTTTCAATGTGCGTGGTGAACCACCGGTTTGTACGCCAGAAGAGGCCTACACCTGCTTTATGCGCACCGATATGGATTATCTCGTAATCGGTTCGATGTTGTTGACAAAGTCAGAACAGCAGGCGCTTGAGCACGATTCGGACTGGCAAAAAGAGTTCGTCCTTGATTAAGCGCGGTTACGTGTTCATCGTTTGGTGTGCAATCGTTGTAGTTGGCGTGTTGCGAAGATTTTTTGGAATTGGTCGTCTGACCTCAAAAAAGTCGGCGCAAAGTTATTGGGTCGATAAAGCCCCTTTGCCGAAAGAACATTTTGAGCGTCAACGCTAAGAAATCTCGCTCTGCAGTTGAGCAACGCAACTTAATAGTCCCGCAGATGCGTGACTACGACGAACTCGGCACGAAACAAGAATGGGTGCCTCACCTGATGTATTTTCATCCACGCAACACGGCAAACAAAACCGTTTCTACAGATGATCGCGGACTACGGGCAACGACCAGTATTCAAGATTCAAGGCCAACTGCATTACTGATTGGTAGCAGTGCCGTGTTTGGTATTGGTGCGACTTCGGATGCGGCAACTATCTCGAGCCGACTCAATGAGTTGACGAAACTCAATTGGCTCAACTTTGGGGGTCGTGCTTTCAATTCAACGCAAGAAGTTTTGCTCGTTCAGTTGGCAAACATTAAAAAAGTTGCCGGGCCACTGGTCATTCTGTCTGGGGTAAATAATTTAATCCGTGCGCTGATGCCGGGCAGTTATTCTTCGATGTACGGAGCGTTCTTTCAGCAGTCACTTTTTGAAAAGCAAATGGCTATTGCCGCAGTTGGCAACCGTGAACTATCGCGAATGTTGTTTGCTGGAGTTCGTGCAAAGTTCGGCTTGACAAAAAAATCTATAGCAACAGCACAGACAAAGTTGGCAAAAGCAGCTTCGTATGCCACGATGCTCACAGTGTTTGAACGCGACTGCGAATATTTGCAGATGATTGCGAAAAACTCTGGCACCACATCAAGTTTTGTACTTCAACCATTTGCTCCATGGTTGAACAAAACTTTGGCAACCCAAGAAAAACAGTTATTTGCGTTGTTAGACCAAGAAGCCGATGGTTTTTTGCTGGTACTCCGCGAAATTGCCGAGTATCGAGATCAATATGACAAAGACCTTCGTGCAATCTGCTCAAAAGTCGGCATGAAATATTTGAACCTCAACGAGGCACCGGAACTTCAACAACCAGATTGGCTTTTTGTTGACCGTGTTCACTTGACCGACAATGGCTACGACGCAGTAGCCAGATTGCTTGTGCGAGACTTGGCGTTATGAGTTTGCTGTCTCAACTTAAAAAACTTTTAAAAAAACTATTTTCGCGCAAAGGCCCGCCACGCACCGGCGAAGTCTCAAATGACAACTACCCAATGTTCTAGAAAGAATGTAATTACGACAATGAGTTTTGCCAATGATGATGTGCTGAAATTTTACAAAGAGTTACCTTTTAATATCTCTGGTGACATTTTTGAACATCAAAAAAATATCAAGTCTAGTGTCTCGCTTAATAATCACCCAGTACTAACCGAAATTCTCACCAAAAGAATGAAAGTTTTAGAAGTTGGTTGCGGTGTTGGATGGCTATCTGCACAGATTGTCGATCGTTATAAGTCTTCTGTTACTTCAATAGACTTCAATAAAGTTGCGGTTGACACGGCGCAGCAAGCAGCAAATTCGTTAGGTCTAAAAGTCAATTATCAAGTAGCGGACTTGTTCATTTTTGAGCCAAAAGAAAAGTTTGACATTTGCATTTCACTTGGCGTTCTTCATCACACCAATAATTGCATTGCTGCAGTGCAGCGCTGTGTTGCTGACTTTGTCAAACCTGGCGGATATTTTTATGTTGGCTTGTATCACCTATATGGTCGACGACCATTCCTCCAACACTTTCAAAAACTTGCAGAGGCAGGTGCGTCTGAAAATGAACTTCTTAAAGAATATGCCCGATTGAGCAATACGAATATCGACGAGACTCATCTGTATTCGTGGTTCAGAGATCAAGTTTTACACCCACATGAAACGCAACATACTCTCAAAGAGATCACTGAAGTCTGCACAAATTCGGGTGCAAAATTGGTATCAACTTCAATTAATCAGTTCAAAGAATTTAAATCAGAATCCGAATTATTTGACCGAGAACTTGCATATGAAGCAGTTTCGCATCAGCGAATTTCAGAAGGCAAATATTTCCCTGGATTCTTCACCGCTCTTTATCACAAAAACTAGCTTTTTTGTTAGGTGTCAAGGCAGGGTAGCGACGGGGCAGGTTCGGGTCGTTTGAATGTTTACGCAACGAATATGATTTGGTCATGAGCGATAAACCACATCTCAAACACAACTACGGAACGATCAACAAAGAATACGGAATTGATTTAGCAACTCGGGCGCCAGAAAATGATGGGCCGATCTATATGGTCAACTTAATGAAATATCACGAAGTCGCGCAGTACCAGAGTGATGATGGCATGGATAAATCTATTAGCGGTCGTGAAGCCGATGATCGTTACAACCCAGCCAGCGTTCTCAGCAAAATTGGCGCAGACATGGTTTTTGTGGCAGACGTAAAAAAGAGTCACGTCGGCAGTGAAGATTGGGATCGAATTGCGATTGTGCGCTACGCCACCCGTAAATCTTTTATCGAGATGCAGTCACGAAAAGATTTCAGTGAAAAACATAAGCACAAGGCAGCCGGTATGCAACGCACGATTATCGTGTGCTGTCGACCAGAAGACCTTGCA
>CAMCZA010000059.1 GCA_945885515.1 Ferrithrix thermotolerans DSM 19514
GAAAATCGCAGTGAGATCTTTTTCGCCAAAACAGGTTCAGGCTCAACGGCTGTTACCGATGCACCGCGTTGCACTAGCCAGTGGGCGATTGCTCCTGTGCCAGAACCAATCTCAAGAACTTGATTGCCAATATGCGAACCAAATAGCGAATCAATCGCGGGGATGCTCTCATCTTCATTGTAAAAATACTTATTTTCGTCAACTAACTCGCCAACTTTTTGAGCGCTGACATCATGTTGTTTGTCAGCAGAATCTTCAGAACGCATGAATTAACTTTTAACGCACGAACTAACTGCATCAACAATCACTGCAAAAGCCGCATCAGCGTCAATCGTTTCAAGCACTTGAGTATTCGCTTTTGCTCGCGACTTCACGTGGCGGTCATCAATTACTGTCATGCCGCGAGTGTGCGTTCCATCAAGTTCGACTGCAACATGTGTTTGTTTTGAAGTAAACAACTGAGGATGCGTCAGTGCCAGCACAGCACAAACATCATGCAGTGGTGCACCTTCGAAGTCGTCATGCAGAGATTTATACATCTTGCTAAAAAATTCAAGTAGCCCCGCCAACTTTGGGCCGACAACAGCGTGTGCCTCACGCACCATTTCAATTCGTTTTGGATTCGCCATAATTTGGTGAGTCAAGTGCAGACCACTCATAATAATTTTTGCACCCGAATCAAAAACCGCAGCAGCAGCCTCTGGGTCGCACCAGATATTAAATTCAGCCGTTGCTGTGCGATTTCCGAACCTGCCACCACCCATAATTGATATTCCGGCAATATTGTCAACCAAATCTGGGGCGGCACGCAAAGCCAATGCGATATTCGTCAAAGGCCCAGTTGGCACCAACCACAAGCCAGGGTTTGCGCGAACCGTATCAATAATAAAATAGACAGCGTTAGTGCCGTCTGCAGGTCGCGATGGTTCAGCAAACTTCGCGCCGTCCATTCCGCTTTCGCCGTGAATATATGCAGCGTGAATCGGCTCGGCAACTAACGGTCGACCGGCACCAGAATGCAACGGCGCATTCGAACCGCACAAGTCGAGAATGATTCGCGCGTTTTTTGTTGTAAGCGACAACGGTGCATTGCCGGCAACAGTGGTCACACCAATTACATCGGCGAATTTAGCGGCAACGATAAGTGCGAATGCGTCGTCATGTCCAGGATCACAATCCATTAGAACTTTTATTTTGGCTGTCATAGAAATTAGTCTTTCGCCCAATTTTTAATAAAAACGTTATTTACTACGTCAATGATGACACAATTAGAGTCATGATCAATAAAACCCAGACAATTGTCCTTTCCGATATTTGGCCAAAACCACAAGCGCGAACACAAACCATTATTCGTAATGCCACATTGGTTGTCGGCTTCGCTTTGCTTACTGCGATCTGCGCACAAATTCGAATTCCACTTGGGTTCACGCCAGTGCCAATAACTGGTCAAACATTTGCCGTGCTGCTTGCTGGTGCTGCACTTGGCACAAAACTTGGTGCGCTCAGTCAAGTTACGTACTGGGTTGCAGGTCTCATCGGCTTGCCGTTTTACTCGAATGCCGCAAGTGGATGGAGCGTCGGCACAGGCGCAACCATGGGTTACATGATTGGATTTGTGTTAGCTGCCGCAGCCGTAGGGCACCTCGCCGAACGCAAACATGATCGCCAATTCATAACTTCGTTGCCTGCAATGTTGCTCGGCTCAGCAATTATTTATACATGCGGTGCTGTTTGGCTTGCTCACTCATTGAATATCGCAATCTCAACTGGCGACGATAATGCGATCAGTCTTGGCGTTGCACCATTCTTAATTGGTGACTTAATAAAAATGCTGCTTGCTGCAATGTCAACCGCAACGATCTGGCGACTGATTAAGGATTAAATCAAAAGGAGTGGTGGCACTTTCGCACCACCACCCCTTTTAAAAAACAATTACGAATTACGCGTAATTACTTGGTTTTACTTAGTTGACCAAACGCCTGTCCAGTCGATACCGAAGTTAGTTACCAAGCGACGAGGTCCACCCGCTGCAAGGCCCAAAGTTCCGACACCACCAAGTTTGTTGTAGGTCAGCGAATACTGTGTGAAATTGATGTTCGTCATGCGTGCTTCATTTTGCAGTTGCTCGGTTGCTTGCGCATAAAGTTTCTGCGCCTTCACCTTGTTTGGCTCAGCGCGTGCTGCAAACAACAAGTTCTCACTCACTTCATCTTTGAATGATGAGATGTTCAAGATGCTGTAGAAAATCTGCAGACTGGCCAAGGCTGGTGAGAGCTTGGCTGCACCGCGCAAGAAGTGCGCGGGGTTGCCACCCGATGTATCACTGACGATGAATGGAACAATAAAGGCTGTGCCTGTTCCTTCCATCAATAGCAGCGGCACGAGTTGCAACTGATTCGGGAAGGTTTTTTGAATAAGTTCTGCAGTCGTAATTGACAACAGATTGACCTTCATTCCGGCTGCCTCACACATTTCTTTAAACAACTGCGCATCGGCAGTCGAGTCAGCCGACGCTGCGTCGTAGGGAGCACTGAATTCGAGCGTCTTGCCAGTCTCTTTTGTGTAAGCGGCTGTGAATTCTTTGGCCTTTTTCAGGTCATAGCCCGCGTAGCCCTTCTTGTTGAACATGATGTTGTTTGGTCCAACAATTGATTCAGGAACAGCACCCAGACCTCTCTGACGAACTTTCAACCATTTTGAGCGATCAAGCGAGTGAGAGAACGCAAGTCGCGCATTCTTGCTGCTGAAAGGTGCAATCTTATGGTTCAACCAAAGAGATGGGTAATAATCCATCGGTGAAATGATCGAAGTTAACTTCTTTTCTTTTTGAAGTGCAAGGATTTGCTTGGCTTCACCGTTTGACGAAAACATCGCCGCTGCAACCGAACCACTCTTCACGCCGCTAACGCGTGCTGCCGCTTCGTTTACGAATGAAAACGTAATGCCGTCAAGGTATGGCAACGCGCCACCCTTGGCGTCTTTGCGCCAGTAGTTATCGTTTTTCGCGACTACAAGTTCAGTCAACTTGTGCGAAACATATTTGAACGCACCAGTACCGACCGGCACTGTCGAACAAGTCGAGCCCGTCAATTGACCGACCGACCGCGCCATAAATCGACCTGACCCGAAAAGAGTTTCAGGAAAGTTTGCTTCTGCGTTATAAAGTTTCACGGTCACCGACATTGCTCCGGTCTGGACAACATCGGTCAAGTTTGCAAGCGCTCCCGCACCCGTGCCTGACGACGGTGACTTCGGCGTCCTACCGATTAAACCATTGAGATAAAGTGCACCTCGAAAAGCCTGCAAGTTCAACAACAGCGCGGTGCCATCAAGCGGTGTACCGTCATGAAATTTGATTCCGTCACGAACGACAAGATTCCAAGTTTTAAAATCAGCACTTCCTTCAAATGACTTGAGCAGATACGGCACAATTTTGCCGTCGTTTCGTTGCTCGACCCATGTTTCATAAATTGAGCGGGCACCCATCAAGGCCGAGTTCGCCAAGTTGTCACCTGTGCAGAAGCCTGGAAAAGTGTCGAAAATGCCGACCTTGATGTTTCCGCCACGCTTTGGTGTGTCTGCCACAGAAGCACCGCTAGATGAAACTTGGCTGAATGATGCAACAAGAGCAACCGCCAAAACGGCAGAAATCTTGCCACGGGTAGTGAATAACTTTTTCATTAAGTATTTTTCCTTCAAGTTGGGGGATTGAACCTAACGACCCTACTTGACAAGCCCAGCTAAATTACGTACCAGAACTCGGTTAAAGACTTAAACCTCTAAACGATTGGGTGATGACAAGCCACGAACTGGCCGGGCGCAACTTCTTGCAATTCCGGTTCGTGCTCTGCGCAGCGCACAGAAGCCGCATGACACCTAGTTCTGAATCGACAACCCGACGGTGGGTTCATCGGCGATGGTGGCTCACCCTGCAACAATTCAGTTTTTTTCTGTCGCGTTGGGTCAGCGATCGGCACCGAGTCAAGCAACGCACGGGTGTAGTGATGGGCTGGTTTGGCATAAAGAACATCTGGCGGGGCCACTTCGCAAATCTTGCCGAGATACATCACCATCACGCGATTGCTCACTGCCTTGACCACTGCCAAGTCATGTGAAATGAAAACCATCGTCAAACCGAATTGGTCTTTCATATCTTGAAGCAGGTTCAAAATCTGTGCCTGAATACTCACGTCTAGCGCGCTCACAGGCTCGTCACAAATCAACACTCTTGGGTCAAGCGCGAGCGCACGGGCAATGCTGATGCGCTGACACTGACCGCCTGAAAACTCATATGACCGACGGTTCAAAACAAGCTCAGGCTCAAGCCCAACATTGTTCAGCAGATTGTTAATCCGCTCGTCACGCTCGGCTCGTGTGCCACGATCCCAAATTTCAAGCGGTTCGTCAATCAACTGATGCACGGTCATTCGCGGGTCAAGAGACGAAATCGGATCTTGAAAGATCATCTGCATCGAAGTTCGCGCTGAACGCAAATTTTCTTTTGGCAACAATGTTAAATCTGTGCCATCAAGCACGACCTCACCAGAGTTTGGCGGCGGAAGTTGCAACACGGCACGAGCCAAAGTTGTCTTGCCACAGCCAGACTCACCAACGATCGCCAAAGTTTCGCCTCTGATTACGTCAAAACTTAAACCCGATACTGCTTTAACAATTTTGTCTTTAGCGACACGAAACTCAATAGTCAAATCACGCACGGTCAACACTGAGTCAACCGTGTTACGCATATGAGCGGTGCCTGAACCAGCCATTACAACGCCACCCCGATCGGATACCAGCATCGATAAAGATGACCATCAGGGTCTTTCTTCAATTCTGGGTGCTCTTTATGGCACTTCTCTTGGGCGTATTTGCAACGTGGCGCGAAACTACAACCTGCACCTCTGTCAGTTGGGTTTGGCAATCGCCCGGCAATCACCGCCAGACGTGTGCCCGACTTGTGATCAACTTTCGGAATTGACTCGAGCAACGCCTCGGTATACGGCATTCGCATGTCTGCAAAGAGTTTCGTAGTCGGCGCATATTCGACGACTTCGCCGGCATACATAACTGCCACATAGTCAGTGTTGCCCGCGACCACGCCCAAGTCGTGCGTAACAAGCACCATCGACATCTTCAAGTCTTCACGCAGTTCACGCAACAACTGCAAAATCTGGGCTTGCACGGTCACATCAAGAGCAGTGGTTGGTTCATCAGCGAATAGAAGTTTTGGATTACATGCGATTGCGATTGCTATCATCACGCGCTGACGCATGCCACCTGAAAGCTGATACGGAAACGAATTCAATACTGCAGTCGGATTCGGTATGCGAACTAGTTCGAGCAATTCTTTGCTTCGAACCATTGCATCTTTCTTGCTCATTTCTAGTCGCACACGCAGACCTTCTGACAATTGCGAACCGATTCTGCGCACAGGATTCAAAGCAGTCATTGGATCTTGGAAGATCATTGCCATGCCCGAGCCAAAGAGATTGCGAACTTCTTCTTTGCTCATTGCGGTTAACTCGTGACCGTCAAAAATGACCGTGCCCGAACGCTTGACGTTGCTGCCTTGAAGCAGACCCATCGCAGCACGACACATCACTGTCTTGCCACTACCAGATTCGCCGACAACGCCGACGCTCGTGCCAGCAGGTATCTCGATGTCGACACCGTGCACAGCCTCAAGTGAGCCACGAGCTGTATCAAAATTTACACCCAAGTTTTTGATGCTCAGCAACGAACTCATACTTTGGCCTCACGACTATCGAGTTGTGCACGAACAACGTCACCCAAGTGATTAGTTGAGATCACGGTCAGCGCTAAGAAAAAAATCGGCACATACAAAACGTGCGGCGCATATTCGAGGTCATTTCTTCCGCGCGCAATCATTCCACCCCAACTCGCACCGTCTGGTATGCCCACACCGAGAATCGATAGCGATGCCTCGGCGATGATTACGACGCCAACGGCAAGAAATGCAACTGCGATCAAGGCTGGCAAAACGTTAGGGACGATGTGCTTGGTGATGATCTTGCGGTCGCGCATGCCCATGCTGCGTGCAGCGGTCACGAATTCGCGACCGGCCCACGACAATGTCGCCCCGCGCGCGATTCGGCCAAGAATCGGAATCAACACGATGGTCAACGACATAATCAAAACCATCACACGGCGCCACGTCGGCACTGCTTGATTGATATCGACATTCGTTGCCAAAACCGACACGAGTGCCAAAGCCAACACAAGGTTTGGCACCGAAAGACCCACATTAAAAATCGTCACCATTACTGTGTCGACTTTGCCCCGCACATACGCGGCAGTGATCCCGAGAACGCTTCCGATAAGGCCTCCGAGACCAACAGCCGCAATCGCAATGAAGATGCTCATCCGAGTGCCGGCAACTATTGAAGAAAGCAGGTCATAGCCGTTGCTGTCAGTCCCCAAAATATGGCCATTTGAGAACAACCCGACTTCAAGGTCGTCTTCATATACAAAATTCCATGACTTAAACGGCAGTGCCCAACCGAAAATGGCAAAGAACATCATCAGACTCAGCCAACTAATCGCCAACCAAGTTGGTTTTGTAAATTTACGCATTTACTCTCCGATCACGAGTGCGTGGGTCGACGAACCCAGTTCCGATATCAACTACCAGGTTGAAAAAGACGTAAAACAGCGCGATCACCGCGACCGTTGATTGCATGGCTATATATTGCCTCCCTGCAATGGCCGCAAAAACCTCAAAACCAACGCCATAAGTCGCAAAAATACTTTCGATAACAATCGCCCCGCCGATCAAGCCGCCCATGCTTAATGCCGCTGAGGTCATCAGTGTCACACTCGAAGGACGAAGCACATGGCGCCACAAAATTCGTTGATCGCTCAAGCCTTTTGAGGCCGCCATCGTCACGTAGTCTTCACGCAACGCAGCAATCATATCGGCCCGCAAAAGACGGGTGTAGGTCGCGATGAGACCAACGCTCAAACTGATTACGGGCATAATCATGTGCTTGAGGTGTTCCCAGTAACCCTCGGCAATTGGTACGTACCCAAGCGTTGGAAGCCACGCAAACTTAACGCCAATAAAAATTATGAGCAGCAGTGCAATCGCAAAGTTAGGTATCGATGAGAGGGTAAACAAAGTGTTGCTGATCACCTTGTCGGATCGACGACCAGCCCGATATGCAGACAACACTCCAAGAGGTATGGCGATAGCTAGGGCTAAAACTTGTGTGTAGACCATCAGTAGCAACGACCGCGGCATTGCTTGTTTTAAGTGATCTGAAACATTTTCAGTGCCGCCAGAGAAATAGATCTTGCCAAAGTCACCTTGCACAAAATTGCCGAGCCATTGCAAGTAGTAACCAATCGGCCCCTTGTCAAAGCCAAGTTCGGCTCGCAACATGACGCGCTCTTCTTCGCTCGCAACGGGCAACAAAATCGTTGCAAGGTCGACAGGGATCAAACGCAGCAACATCGACACACCGAAAGTTACGAGAAGCAAAACGATCAAAAGTTGCGCAACTCGTTGTAACCAAAAACCAAACTTAAACACGATTACTCCCCGTAGGACATCAAAAATATCTTGCAATTATCTAGCGACTAGTTGTGACGAAATTAACTCTAGTGAGGTTAAGTGCTAAACGCACAAGGCGACGGTGTCGAAACACCGCCGCCTTGCGTAATTGTGAATTACTAAATTTACTGAGGATTACTTCGTCGACCAAACACCTGTCCAATCGATGCCGAAGTTTGTAATCAGGCGACGTTCGCCACCTGCTGCCAAACCTAATTCTCCAATACCACCGAGTTTGTTATAGCTCACTGTGTAACTAATAAACGAAATGTTCGTCACGTGAGCTTCTTTTTGCAACTGCTCGGTTGCTTGTGCATACAGTTTCTTCGCTTTCGCTTTGTTGGGTTCAGCACGTGCTGCAAACAACAAGTTCTCGCTCACTTCATCTTTGAAAGATGAGATGTTCAAGATGCTGTATAAAACCTGCAGACTGGCCAAAGCTGGTGAAAGTTTTGCTGCACCGCGCAAGAAGTGCGTTGGGTTACCACCCGATGTATCGCTGACCACGAATGGAAGAATAAAGGCTGTGCCTGTTCCTTCCATCAATAGAAGCGGCAACAACTGAAATTGCATCGGGAATGCTTTTTGAATGGCTTCTGCTGTTGTCACTGACAACAAGTTGACCTTCATTCCGGCGGCCTCAGCCATCTCTTTGAACAACTGCGCGTTAGCAGTTGAGTCTGCCGATGCACTGACATAAGGAAGACTGAATTCGAGCGCCTTTCCAGTTTCTGTTGTGTAAGCGGCTGTGAACTCTTTGGCCTTCTTCAGGTCATAGCCCGCATAGCCCTTCTTGTTGTACATGATGTTGTTCGGTCCAACAATTGATTCAGGCACTTCGCCCAAACCCTTTTGACGAACCTTCAACCATTTTGCGCGATCAAGCGAATGCGAGAATGCAAGTCGTGCGTTCTTGCTGCTGAAAGGCGCAATCTTGTGGTTCAACCAGATTGTTGGGTAGTAGTCAATCGGTGAACTGATGGTCGTCAGGTTCTTGTTTTTTTCCAAGGCAAGAATCTGTTTTGCTTCTGTCGCAGACGAGAACATCGTCGCTGCAAGCGAGCCACTCTTCACACCGCTAACGCGAGGTTGCGCGTCTGGCAAGAAAGTGAAAGTGATGCCGTCAAGGTATGGCAATGCGCCACCCTTGGCGTCTTTACGCCAATAGTTATCGTTTTTCGCTACTACGAGTTCGGTCAATTTGTGCGAGACATATTTAAACGCACCAGTACCAACCGGCACTGTCGAACATGTCGAACCCGTTATCTGACCGACTGATCGAGCGAATGCTCGACCTGACGCGTACAACGTCTCTGGAAATGTCGCATCTGCGTTATACAACTTCACAGTTACTGACATCGCACCTGTTTTAACGATTTCGGTGATGTTTGCGTTAAATCCAGCACTGGTACCTGAAGATGGCGATTTTGGAGTTCGGCCAATCAGCGAGTTGAGATACAAAGTACCGCGACCAGCTTCAAGATTCAATTGCAGTGCCGTGCCATCAAGTGGTGTGCCGTCATGAAACTTGATGCCATCACGCAATACAAGGCTCCAAGTCTTGTTGTCAGCACTGTGCTCGAACGACTTAAGAAGATAGGGCACAATCTTGCCGTCACTACGTTGCTCGACCCAAGTTTCATAAATTGTGCG
>CAMCZA010000060.1 GCA_945885515.1 Ferrithrix thermotolerans DSM 19514
TCTCGAAGACTCTGATCCTCACGGAGTATCAATTACCTTTGATGATGGCTACAACGACACACTTACAATTGCAGCGCCACTACTTTTGGCAAACAACTTGCCGTTTCATGTTTTTGTGACACCAGAAAATATCACCAGTGGTAGTCCAAGATATCTATCTAGTGAAGGGCTGATTGAACTGAGCAAAATCCCCGGAGCAACAATTGGCGCACATGGATTTTCTCATCAACACCTTGACCGTCTTTCGCCTGCAAAAATTATTGACGAACTCAAGTCGAGCAAGGAGTGGCTTGAAAACAAAATTGGCAAAAGCGTATTGACCATGAGTTACCCGCATGGCGCGTTTAATTTACAGGTCAAAGAGATTGCCGCATCGGTTGGATACTTATTTGCTGCAACAAGCAGTTGGGGGTGCTACAAGGTTGGAACCTCCCCACTGCAAATTCCGAGAATTGATATTTGGAATTTAGACAACGAACATGCATTGCAACAAAAACTCGACGGTAAATGGGACTGGCTAAAGAAGATGAACAAGCTGGGCGAATTAGAAACGAGTGCTAAATGATTTTGTTTACCTTACAGACTTTAGTTTTGGGTCTTTTGTTGCTGCTCTTTTCACGCAGGTCTGGCCGCTTCAACCTCTACTCTTGTCTTTTTGCCGTCTCCTGGACAGTTGCAGTACTCACAATTCGGGTCATCTATGGGGTTGACCACGCTTCTTTTTATTCAAGCGATCAAAGTTCACAACTTGAACTATTGCGAAAGTTTGAGAGAGAGGGATTTGCATTTTCGCTTGACCAAATTATCGGAACTCGATACATAGTGGTAATTCCTGCATGGCTTTTAAAGTCATTTGGTCTTGACCCATTGCTGGCATTTAAGTTTCTGCAAGGGCTTTGTTTGATTTTGACATATCGAGTTTGCACTGACTTCATCTCACACCAGGGACTAAAAATCAAGTTATGGCATGCAATTTTATTTTCTGGTCCTTTGTTCATTTTCTTATCGGTGCTTGGGCTTCGCGACTTACAAATTGTGCTTTGTGTTTCATATTTCTTTCTCGGCAAGACACCAACTATGCGTTTTTTTGCACTCTGTGCTTCTGTGTTGCTTCGCCCTCACTTAACGGCTGCACTTATTTTTGGTTGGCTCATAAGTCTGTGGTTTGCCCGCCACCCCATAAAAAGAATGCCAATTGCGGTCACGGCACTTACGGTTGGGGGATTCGTAGCCGGTGGATACGGATATGCAATTGGTGGCTTCCTGAAGTACCAAATCAAATATGACGTGCCATTCGTGTTTACTCAAAGAGCATGGTGGAGATTCTTTGCAAATATTCTTGGACTTCAGTTTCTGACATTTGGAGATGATGTTGTCAAAATGAGTATCAGTCAGTTGTTGGTTCTGCGCTTATTCTTTATTGATACATTTTTAATTCCGTCTTTATTTATTCTCACTTTGCTGAATCAAAACCTCAAAAGTTCAGCGTTGCGAACTCAGGTCTACGTTTCTTTTGTATTTTTTCTTGGATTAGCCACTCAGACCAACTTCAATTCCTCTCGCCAAAACCTTCCATTTTTATCAATTATGGGTGTCCTAGCTCTTTTAGGCATCCAGCAACGAAAAATCAGTGAAACCACGGATCAACCGACCAGGCGTGAAATTGAATCATGGAAGAACTAACCAAGACTCAACAGCAAAGTCGCCATTTAGTTTATGTGATAACCGAAGACTGGTTCTTTGCTTCGCACTTTTTAGATCGCTCGTTGGCTGCACTTGCTAGTGGGTACCGGGTAACAGTGATAACACGAAGTCGCGACACTGCCAAGCAGCTTGAAACACTCGGACTAACTTTTATAAATATTGAGTTTGCCAGGCGCGGGCTTAACCCACTCAAAGAAATTCTTACGATTCTTCAACTGCGCAAGATCTTTCGTCAGTTGAAACCAGACATAGTTCACAACATTGCACTCAAGCCCGTGGTGCTTGGTTCGATTGCCGCGCAATTCGCCGGAGTGCAAAACGTTGTAAACGCTCTCGTCGGAATGGGCTATGTTTTTACTTCGACCGAGAAGCAAGCACGGTTGTTGCGACCATTCGTCAACACACTAATTCGTTACGTTTTGAATCATCAAAATACAAAAGTAATCATCGAGAATAAAGACGATCTGAACAATCTCGTAGCCGGCAAATTTGTCAAACGAGATTCAATTGCTCTGATAAAAGGTGCCGGTGTAGATCTAGAGAAATTTTCCTATCAACAACAACCACCTGCTCCGACGAAAGTGATCATGGTTTCAAGAATGCTGCGAGACAAAGGAGTTGAAGAGTTTGTTCAGGCGGCACAACTCGTTAAGAAAACTAATAACGAAGTTGACTTTTTGCTTGTCGGAGAGGCTGATGAGGGCAACCCGACGTCTATCAGCCGCAAGCAACTAGAAAACTGGAACAAAGATGGCATTGTTAGCTGGCTTGGAGCACGAACTGATATTGCAAAGTTGCTGACTTCGTCGCACATTGCCTGCCTTCCGTCATATCGCGAAGGCTTACCAAAATCTTTAATTGAAGCCGCTGCCGCTGGTCGACCAATTGTGACAACCGATGTGCCGGGTTGTCGCGAGGTAGTAACCGAAGAAGTGAACGGCTTTTTGGTGCCACCTCAAGATTCAAAGTCTCTGGCTACTGCAATCAACAAACTGCTCGCTGATCCAGGTCTCCGTGAGAAAATGGGCATCACCAACAGGCTTAAAGCCGAACTTGAATTTGCCAACGAGATAATTATTCAACAAACACACGCTGTTTACGATTCGTTCCAGACAACATGAAAGTTTTAGTCACTGGCGCAACTGGCTTCATCGGCTCACACCTCGTGCCAAAGCTTCAGTTAGCACACGATGTCACGGTTATTGACGCACGACTGGTTAGTGCTGATAATTCGCAATGGCACCAAGCAGTCGATCGCTGCGATGTATTAATTCACTTGGCAGCACGAGCACATGTCACTACTGACAGATCAAATTCTCAACGCGACATATATCTTGCAACTAACTCTGCTCTGACAGCCCTGCTTTCTCAACGACTTTCGCTTACCGATAAAAAGCACTTTATATTTATGAGTACGGCCAAAGTTCTCGGAAGTTCAACTAGTCAAAATACAAAATTTAAAAGTGACGATTTAATCAGTGCGCTGGATCCATATTCACTGTCAAAAGCACGCGCAGAAATAGAACTGCAAAGCGTTTGTAGTGGTAGCAATCTTGAATACACGATTATCAGACCACCACTGGTCTACGGCCCGAGAGTGAAGGCCAATTTTCTCTCAATGATCAAATGGGTCGACGATCAACGACTCTTGCCGCTGGCGGATACTAAAAATCTGCGGAGTTTTGTCGGTATCAGAAATTTGGTTGATTTGATTGAAACTTGTATCAACAATGTCAACTCACGAAATCAAATCTTTCATGTTTCTGATAATCACGATCTCTCAACGACTGAACTTCTGCAAACTCTTGCTTCGGTGATGAACAGAAAATCTCGCCTTGTTGCATTTCCACGCTTGGGTTTACGGTTGGGCAGCCAACTCATCGGTCGCCCGAGAATCTATGAACAGCTTTGTGGTTCATTTCAACTCGACATCTCACGAACCTGTCAAACACTTGATTGGTCTCCACCGTTCACGACAAGACAAGAACTTGAGCAAACTGTTGCGTGGTATAAATCGGAAGTGAAATAATGTTATTTATATTTTTAGCCACGCTTGTATTGAGCTTTATCATCACGAGTGTTGTACGACGAACAGCAATTAAGCGCAATCAATTTGATATTCCAAATGAGCGCAGTTCGCACAATCAACCAACTCCGCGCGGCGCAGGGCTCGCAGTCGTTATTGCCTTTAGTTTTTCATTAATAGTTCTACTGATTCGTGGCGACCTTGAACAAAAAACATTTACTGCCATTTTTTTGCCAAGTCTAATCGTGGCAACTATTGGATACTTAGATGATCGTGGCAAAGTGACTGCTACCCGCGTCAGGCTGCTTGCTCACATTGTTGCTGGCTTAGTTGCTGTTTATATTTTGGGCGGCCTACCACCGATGCCGGTTTTTGGCGAAACGCTAAACCTTGGCCTGTTGGGCGATTTGATCGCAGTCGTGTATTTGGTTTGGCTATTGAATCTTTTTAATTTCATGGACGGCATCGACTCAATCACGGGCATTGAAACTTTGAGTAGTTGTCTGATCATCACGATTTTAATGATCAATAAAACTTCCAGCGACCATTGGCAAATGCCAATGCTGCTTGCTAGCGCTGTACTTGGTTTTTTGTATTTCAATTGGCCACCAGCAAAAATTTTTCTCGGAGACATTGGCAGCGGTTATATCGGTTTTACAGTCGGCACCATCTCATTAGCCATGGCAAAAACTGAGCCACTGTTTACTTGGGCTTGGATTATTTTGCTTGGAGTTTTTATTGTTGATGCAACAGTGACTTTGATTCGCAGACTAGTCACGAAACAGCGCGTCTATCTCGCACATCGCTCACACGCATACCAACATTTAGCAACTCATTCAAGCCAACATTTAAAGGTTTCATTGAGCATCGCAGCAATTAATATTTTTTGGCTTGCACCGATTGCGTGGCTGGTGGTTGACCAACAAGTGCAACCGATTATTGGAATGGCTGTTGCCTACGCGCCACTTGTTGGGATCGCAATTTATTTAAAAGCCGGTAAATCTGCTAGTTAATTTTTACGAGTTAGTTTTACGAGTGGTATTCGACGATCAGTCTTGGTTTGGTAGTTCGCAAAATCTGGCCAAATTGCGACCATTACATCCCATATTTTCTGACGGTGAACGAGATTTTCGGTATCTTCACCATATGTCGTAGCGGTGCATTCAAAAATTTCTGGGCCGACCTGCAGGGTCACTTCAGGAACTGCGACCAGATTCTCATACCAAAGCGGATGCGCTGCGCTGCCGCCTTTTGAAGCCACGATCACATAGTCAGCGCCGTCTCGTCCATATATCAAAGCAGTTCGTCGACCAACGCCCGACCTGCGACCAAGTGTCGTCAATAAAAGTGTCGGCACTCCACGCCAAATGTGACCTTCAGTTCCGTTGCTTTCAACATAAGTTTTGATGTGCTCGGCGACAAAACCGGTGGGGCTATCGATAATTTCAGATCTTGACACAGGGCTAATACTAACTACACCCCCGTGCCACACTGTGATGATGGAATTAATTGTCGGATTACTAGCAGTTGTCGTTTTGATCCTCGCCGCGATGGTGATGCGCCAATCAAGCAGGTCGTCTTCGCTACCTACGAATCCACAAAATTTTGATCAGGCTGCATTGGTTGACGCAGTTCGCACGGCCGTGGACGCTCAAGTTGGTAAAGCCACACAACAAGCACTTGAAAATGTCAACTCTCAAATTGATCGCACGTATCAGGCACGCACGCAAACTTTGACAACTGAAACAAAAAGTCTGCTCGACCCAGTTGCCACTCAAATGAATGAACTGCGAAATGCCGTAACTGCGTTGCAGTCAAACTATACGAACACAGTTGGTGTAACCGAAACGATCAGCAAGCAAATTGATTCGTTGAACCAAACTACTTCGGCTTTGCAGTCAGCACTTAAATCGTCAAGCGCACGGGGTGCATGGGGCGAACAACAATTACGCAATGTGATTGAGCTTGCGGGCATGTTGCCATATTGCGATTTTCTCGAGCAAACCACCGTAACCAGCAACGACAAGACCCAACGGCCAGACGCCGTAATTAAATTGCCAAACGATGGCTGTGTCGTGATCGACTCAAAGACTCCCCTCGATGCATACCTCAGAGCACAAGCGACATCTGACCCTGCGCTACACCAACAACTACTCAATGAGCATGCCAAAGCGCTCGCGGGTCATGCCAAAGTATTGGCTGATAAAAAATATTTCCAGCAGTTTGATCGCACACCCGAATACACAATCATGTTTATTCCCGGTGAATCGTTTTTGGCTGATGCACTTCGCGCCGATGGAAGCCTGCTTGAAGTTGCGATGCGCAGCCGAGTCTTAATTGCTTCACCTGTCAATTTATTGGCGCTGTTACTTGCCGTCGCAAAGGGTTGGCAAGCATTTCAGATCGCCGAAAATGCTGAGAAAATAGCCGCAATAGGTCGCGAACTTTATGAGCGCGTTGACACCGTGCTTGAAAGTGTCGAAAAGACCGGGCGCGGTCTCGAAACTGCAATCAGTGCGTACAACAAAATGGTTGGCTCAATTGAGGGTCGAATGTTGGCAACACTTCGTAAATTCAAAGATGTTGGTGTGACATCTTCTGAACTCACAGAAATTTCAAATATCGATTCGGCCCCGCGTCGGATTTCAGCACCAGAACACACCAAAGAACTCGGTAGTTGATTGGTTTGTCAATCAAATAATCGCTAGCCTTGCCCTAATGATTTCAGCAGTTGTCTGGCACTGGTGGTTAGGGGCAGGTCTGTTGATCGCCGGTATCGGCGCAGTTCTGAGCCTCGTTGTGGGTTACGTAAAGCAAGTTACCGCGCTTAAATATCCAAACCGTCGCCAACGACAAGCACAAAAATAAATCGTTGGGCCGATGAACGCCCGAATCACTGAAATCAAAGACAATCAACTAGTCGTTGAACTAGTTACCAAGTGCGACTTTCCAAAATCGGGCACGAAAGTTTCATGCGCTGTTTCTGGTGGCCAAGACAGCATGGCGCTTTTAGTACTGGCATTTGCCGCAGGATGCGAGGTCACCGCAATTCATGTTGACCACGCTCTAAGAGCTGACTCAGAACTTGAATCTGCAGTTGTAGAAAAACTTGCAACAGAACTCGGTGCACAATTTATTTCGCGAACAATCCAGGTTGCACCTGGCACAAATCTTGAAGCACGCGCTCGAACCAGCCGATTTGAAGTCATGCCCCAAGATGTAATGACCGGTCACACGGCAGACGACCAAGCAGAAACAGTGCTAATCAATTTGATGCGCGGTGCCGGGTTGGCCGGGCTTTCGGGAATGCAACGCAATCAACGCCACCCAATTTTGGCACTCAGAAGAACACAGACACGTCAACTGTGCAACGAATTAAAAATTCAGACGATCGATGATCCATCAAATGCTGATCCAAAGTTTCAACGCAATCGGGTTCGCCACGAATTGATTCCGTTGATGGATGCGATCGCCCAACGCGATGTCGCCACGATTCTTGATCGCCAGGCTGACATACTTCGAGATGACTCAGCGCTGCTTGACGATCTCGCAAAGAGCATCGACGCCACCGATGCCAAGATGTTGGCCAATGCACCAATTGCCTTGTCGAGACGCGCCATTCGCCAATGGCTCACCGAAACTTATCCACCAGATTCTGCGACCGTCGAGCGCGTGCTAGATGTTGCTCGGGGTATCACTCTTGCTTGCGAGATTGGTTCAAACCGTGAAGTGCGGCGCAGTCAACAGCGCTTACAAGTCTTCACAAAATAATTAAAAACAAAACACCGCGTTAATTTGCTGTGGTAAAGTTCTTTCTTAATGTTGGTCGTTTTTAATTCAAGTGGCACGTCTCCGAAAAAGGTTTACTGATGCCACCAAAACTTCGCGGAAAATGGGCTCTTGGAATCGAGCCTCGTCATTTAACTTGGATCATAAAAGACAAGCTGGCGGTCTGCGAGAGACCTGGTGGTTTTGGAACAAACCATCGGCGCGTGCGTCGCCAAGAAGAGATCATTTGGCTCAGGGAAAATGATTTTGACTCGGTTATCTCAATCAGTCCTGCACCACATAATTTGCACAGTTACGAAGAGCTACAAATGCCGTATAAGCATCGACCAATGCCTAGTTCAGATGATTTGGATCAGTGGCTGAAGGCGCTGTACACAGAGTTTTCTCAACATCTTCAGCGTGGAATGAAAATCATTATCCATGCCGAAGAAGTGAGCGAGCGTCTGCATGGGCTCATGGGTGGATACATCAGGTGGTCCGGGTTAGTAGACGACGCTGCCCAAACGATAATTCTCACAGAGCGAATTGCTGGGCGACAACTTGATCCGGATTCACGCGAACTTATTTTGCGCGTCCACGAATTGCGCTGATTTAGTTCACTGCAATTCTTTTAACGCAATTTAGCGAATTACCGACTCTAAAAGTATTCGTGGCGCAGTGCGCAAGGCTGTGGTCGCACTTGACGCAGGAAACTTGTTGCATTCAATTTCGGCGATAGCGACATATTCAAGAGCGGTCTCAATTGCACTGGCAACACCAGAATTAGATCGAACGATTTCAAGCGCTTTATCGCGTTCGTCACCAACAAATGGTCGACCAAGTAAATCGCGCAACTCAATTGCGTCCGTTGAATCTGAAGAGAGCGTCAACAAAACTGGGAGCGTATAGACGCCCTCTTCCATGTCGTGGCCTGCGCGTTTACCAAGTTCGTCATCAGTGGCGATCACATCCAAAATGTCATCGACGATCTGAAATACCATGCCGTATGCAGTGCCATAAATAGTTAGAGCATCAATAAGTTTGCGATCGTGGCCTGCAACGATTGCGCCGATTCGGGCAGCCGTTGCAAACAATGAGGCTGTTTTACCTTCAATGCTGACTAGATACGACGGGATCGTTCGCGCAACATTATAAGTGGAGCGAAGTTCTTCAATCTGTCCTTCGCATAATCTGCCAATTGTTTGCGCCAACAAAGTTACGACCTCGGTTCCAAGTGCAGCAGAAACCTCAGATGCTTTGGCCAACATAAAGTCGCCAGCAAGAATTGCTTGCAGGTTTCCCCATCGTGCGTTTACTGTGTCAACACCACGCCGCGTCAGCGATTCATCCATTACGTCGTCGTGATACAACGAACCAAGATGAACAAGTTCGCAGGCGATTGAACCTTGGATGACTTCATCACTGACTGCAGATTCACTACCGACTTGTGCGGCCGCAATCGACAGCACCGGGCGCAATCTCTTGCCACCTGCAATAATTAGATGCGACGCGAGTTCATTTAAGTGAGAATCTTTTGTCTCAACTGCAGTTCGCAAAGCACGATCAACGCGTTCACGATCCGTTGCCATAAACGGCAACGACAATAACGGCGAGACGGCGCTCATATCCACAGGCTACGC
>CAMCZA010000061.1 GCA_945885515.1 Ferrithrix thermotolerans DSM 19514
CAACTAATGGTTGTCTTCGCGTTGCTCGTACCTGAGCCCGTTGTCGCTATTGTCGTTGCAGTTGTCGACGAGCCAGATGCAGATCCTTGTGTAAGTTTCACCGACAAGATATAACCACCGATTGAAGGACTGAATTCGCCTGCCCAGAGGATCATGTCGCCGTTTTTATCCAAGAAAATATCTGGGTCGTTGCCGGTTGCAGTTCTAAAGTTCGGCGAAAGCGACGAGAGATCTAATGCCGTCGGGTTTGAAAATGTCAA
The DNA here is from genome assembly GCA_945885515.1 of Ferrithrix thermotolerans DSM 19514. Classification (GTDB taxonomy): domain Bacteria; phylum Actinomycetota; class Acidimicrobiia; order Acidimicrobiales; family Ilumatobacteraceae; genus BACL27. The sequence goes on from CAMCZA010000061.1 coordinate 261, forward strand.
TCCATCAGTGCTCGACGCGTAATAGAGACCGTGGGCGCCGTTATCGAAATAAAACATCGTCACCGAACCGTCACTGTGGGCGATTGCAGTTGGATGTTCGGCACTTTGATTAATGCTCGAGCCGGGGCCGATGCGAATGCCTGCATCTGCTGTCCATGTAAAGCCGTCGGGCGATGTGGCACTGTAAGACTTTTGTGCGACAGACGCACTTCCCATTATTGGGACAGTTGAGAAATATGCGCGGTAGCCACCGCTAGCGAGCTTGACAATGCCGGGTGCCGTCATGTTGCCCGTGATACCGAATGCTGTGCGACCGATGCAGGCGACGTTTTCGAGTGTGAAATTGATGCCGTCGCTAGAGATCGAACACGAGATGCCTCCGGGCGACAGGTTGTACATTCGGTAGCGACCGTCGGCAAGTCTGATCACTCGTGGCATGCCAAAACCGTTGTCGCTGCCGAATGCGTTGCCGGCGCGAGTAAAAGTTTTGCCGTCTGATGAATCCCAGACTTCGATGCCTTTGTTTTGCGCAAAGACATAGGCGCGAAGCTTGCCGTCAGCGAGTAACACACCCGATACGTCGGCGACCGGTAGGCCCGCGGCCACGCCAAGCAAACTCGGATACAAAATTTGCTCGGCAATCAGCGTGGCTTTGTATGGGCCCTTCGGAAACACATCGGTCGGTGCAGCGCCAACAGATTGGGTTGAGATGAGAGTTGTTAAGAGAAACGAGATTGCGATAAAGGTTGACGTAAGTTTGCGCATTGTTCACTATATATCGCGAGCTTTGGGACGTTTCGCGAGCACCCCTTCGTTCGTTTTAGCGGATCCCTTAGTCGGAATCGAAGTGGCGCGCACCAGGCGCATAGCGCCAGGTTCGGTACATAGCGGTAAACAACCCAACGAAAGTCTGCTACTTTTAGGTTGCTAGTCAACTAATCATCAACAACTTTAGAAAAGGGGAAAATAATGGATTTAACATCTAGAAGCGCTGCCACCGCAAGAGTAAATATGATACTTGGGGTACTACTTCAAATAGCTTTTGTAGCAGTAATCGCAATCGTTGTATTTGGCGATATCGCAACCGCCTCTGACAACCTCAAGATGCTCGTTGCATTCGGTGCAATTGCTTCATCTTTCACTTCATGGCTTTTTATCAGCAATGCGTTGATGGACTTTCAGAAAGAATCAGAAGACTTGACTGCTGCAGAAAAAAAGACTGCAATTGGCAAGAACCTCAAAAATCAACCATGGCCTCTTTTCCAGCTTTATACGCTTGCACTTAACGCTGTTGGCATTTACGTGGCAATTAGGGCAATTTACAACTAAGAATCTAATTACTTGCTAGTGGCGGGTCGGCAACGACTTGCCACTAGCAACTTTTAACCAGCCTTAGATATCTCGATGGTGTCGTAGGTGCTTGACTTCACAAGTTTGACGGTGACGCCGTTAGTTGTCACCGAGTCGCCGACATTTAAAATCGCATCGAGAATGCCTGGTGTGCCGCAACTGTTTCTAACTAGACCTCGACCCGACGGTGGCACCAAAGTCTGAGTGCCTTCACCATGACCGACTGTTGCGTCGACGATATATACCAACACACCGGCCCTGTTTGTCGGCGCTGTGCAGTCAAAACTTGCGGGTCGTCGTGACTCGACTGCGATTATTTTTGTCGGCGAAATTTTGATCATTGCCGACTTGACACCGGTCGTTCGATTATCAATTGGATTCAACATGATTGTTGTCTTGACCAAGTTCGCGTAGTTCTGACAATAAAGCGACTCGGCGGGCAACCAACCAATTATCCATCGCAACCAACTGCTTAATGTGCGCGACGGACCATCTTGGTTTGACAACATATCAAAACCGCTGAACGGACCAATCGGAACTGCGAGTTCTACCTCTCCGTGATTGTTCCAGTTGTATTTCAAATCGGGCAACTTAAACATATGGCCCGTTTCATGCACCCAATAACTCCAATAGTTTCTTGGCGAGGTGTCAAAGTATGCACCAGCCAATGCGTAATTCATAATCGCACCCTCTTTAGTTGGAATAGGCGCCATGAGATTTAGATCTTTGAATGCCTGCGAACTTTCGACAAAAACTTGTTGGCCTTTCGGTGGCAGAAAATAAACCGCTCGAACACCAGTGAAATCGATAAATGGATCAGCCGCTGCGATCGCCGCAATCGCCATCGCATCTCCTCCACCTGACTGCGCTTGTTTATAGGTCAGTGCAGAACCTGGTACCCGCACATACTTGTCGTATGTTGACCAGACAAATGAAACTTTGCCTTCTGAAACAGTGTCAAACCAATCTGAGAATAGTTTTATCTGATCGGTTGCACGCGCCAGTGGGTTTGCTTCACCTGGCAAGTCGGCCCAATCAATTGGCACGAGTGCAACTTTGAATGTGCCAGTTGGTTCGAAGTTGCCACCAATCGGAGGGAATGCGACGAAGATGTTTCCCCATTTTTTGCGCTCGGGGCTGGCTTCGATAAGTTTGCAATCTTCGGTGCTTGCGCCTGTTGTAGTCGGAGCAACATATTTTTCGGCTGCAACTGTAGTCGTGGTTGTGGCTGTCGCTGAAGTCGTCTTAATTTGCCAAACAGTTTTTTTGCCTGACTTAACGCAAACGTAACTGATGCTTTTAGTTGATTGAGTTTGGCCAACTTTGCTGCACTTGCCACCATTCACCGCAGCACTTGCTGGCAGATTTGTTGTGGCAAAAAGAATTGCCAGACTTAAACAGAATAATTTTAGATTCGTAGCTTGTCGTCGCATATCTGCCCCCACTGCGTTAACTATTTGCCCCACTTGATTTTTGTCCAGGCACGCTCATGAAAATAATACAACGAAACTTTGGTGATTACTTCTGTGCCCGCGATCAGGCCTGCAGTTGATGTTTTGCCAGTGACTATCCATGTGATAACGAACGTGTCTGCTGTGCCGGTGATTCGCCAAGTTACAGCTTTCGCGAGTGAGCGTGCGCGAGATGTTTTGATTTGTTTAACACTATATGCCAACTTTGCCGTCGCTACCCGACCACTGAAACTTGTGTTGATTGAAAACCCTGGTGCCGACGACTCAATCAATCATCTTGGTGTTGAAGTTGAATCAGTCCACGAAGTGCTTGTCGAACACGATCGCGTCACTGCTAACGCCGCCAAGTCAGACAAAGGCTGCTGCGCACCCCAACTCTCAAGTGACAAAAAAATTAGGGTCTTGTGATTGTGACGGTGTCGCCGGCGCTCGAAGCACTTATGACACTCACAGTGATGTCCTCAACTGTGACACTCTCACCCACCGCACGCGGTGCCTGCAAATATTGCGGGTCAGTCGACACAGAACTTGGATAAATCTTCACTGGCCCATAACCCGACTTCAAACTTGAATCAACTATGTAGACAAGCGCACCAGTTTTTGCGATTTTGTTATCAATACCAATTGCACGCCGACTCTCAACAACTAGCGCCTTGGTGCGACTTAGCGGCACGATCACCGCTTTGATACCGCCCGCTGACTGCACTGGCGTTATCAACTGCGAAATCTGCTTTTCTGAAGAGCAAACGATCTGCGAATCGTCTAACCAGCCAAGATTCCATCGTTCGAATGCAAACAAACCAGGTGCGTTGCCTTCAAAACTTGAGAAACCCATATAACTAAATTCGCCCACATAGCGATGACCGTCATAGCGGTTTGCTGCGTTCTCGCGCGTCGCTGCATAGACATCAACAAGACCCATCGTGTGAGTGATTTCGTGGTTCAACCAAATTGACTTCCAATTATTCAGGTCATACGCCGATGTCGCACCGTTCGAAATATATTTTCCGTCAAGAGTTATGCCGTTGCCTCGGACCGCTGCAAATGCAGGGCCAGCCATGCCCAAACCGCTTGCGTCTGGGTTCGACAAGATCATAATGCTGTCGGTCAAACTGAAATCAACTTCAGAATCAGCAAGCGCCGCAGCCTCGGCGATATACGCGCGATGAGTTAAAAACGATTGAGTAAGCGGAGCATATTGCGTTGATGGCTTGCTCATGCGATACCACTTATATTGCGGATTAAATGCGTAGTTCAACTGACCATACGAGACCTCGCTAAAGGTCGCAGTTGCTCCGCTGATTTTTGCGAACGCCGCTTGAGGTGTCATCGTCGCTGGTGCGTCTGAGAAGTCGACCATAATCACGGTGGCATTCACAGTGCCTGTTGTTTTCGAACGCTCAGTGATTCGTGGCCAACCGCCGATCGAAACATCGCCGCGACCGTCAGCAACCGGAAGTTTGCACTCTGCTGTTGGAGTACTACTTAACGTGGGTGATGTCGTTGCAGGTGATGTCGTTGCAGGTGATGTCGTTACCGTGCCTGCACTCGACCCGGTGCTCGCTGTGCTCTTTGCCCACACCAACTTGCTGCCGGTTTTCTTACATATATATGTGACGCCTTTGGTCTTTTGTGTTTTACCAACTTTGCTGCATTTGCCACCTGCTGTTGCTGCATTTGCCACCGTTGCCGAGCCCACCATCGCCGCCCCAACAAAAATTGCCAACGCCGCAACTAGCGCAATACGATTTAGTGACTTCACTTAACAAAACTATATCGCACCCAAAATTCAATCTCAGCTGTGCGTGTGGTGATGGCCTTCGACGTCAATTCGCGGCAACAACTTGTTAATCCACGCTGGAATCCACCAGTTGCGATCGCCAAGTAGCTCCATAGTTGCGGGAACCAAAACCATACGCACGATTGTTGCATCAATGAATACTGCGACCGACAGACCGAGTCCGAAAAGTTTTAGTTGTCGGTCATAGCCGAGCACGAATGCGCCGAACACAAACACCATGATCAATGCGGCTGCAGTGATCACACGCGCAGTTGCGGTGAGACCATCAGCAACTGCAGTGGCGTTGTCGCCCGTGCGGTCATATTCTTCTTTGACTCGCGAAAGTAAAAACACTTCGTAATCCATAGAGAGTCCGAACACGATCGCAAACAACATCATCGGTGCCCACGACTCAATTGGCCCTGCTTTGCCAACACCAATCAGGCTGATTCCCCATCCCCACTGAAATACTGCAACGAGCACGCCATAAGCAGCACCGATTGAAAGCAAATTCATGATTACTGCTTTTAGTGGCACGAGCAAACTGCGGAAAACTGCCATCAACAATAAAAACGAAAGCGAAAGAACTCCAATAAATAGATAAGGCATGCGCGAACCGATTGCGGAAGCGAAATCTGTGCCGGCTGCTGTGAAGCCGCCGACTTTTGCGTCAACACCTGATTGCGAAATTACATCGCTGCGCAAAAATTTAACTAGTTGAGATGTTGCCTCATCTTGTGGCGCTGTTGTCGGATAAGCAATGACTAATGACATCGACCCATCTGCAGATGCCGGCACTGCTTGCGCATATGCCACGCCGTCAGTTGCGCTAATTGTTTTAACGAATGCTTCAAGTTTGGCTGGTTGTGCTGCGGTTTCACCCTGCACTGTTATATAGAGCGGGCCGTTGAAACCTGGCCCGAAGCCTTCGGCGACCATGTCGAATGCTTTGCGGACTGTTGAATCGGTTGGTGCATTGCCGTTGTCGCCAAAGCCAAGTCGGATTGATGCGAGTGGAGATGCGAGTACGAGCAACACTGCTGTTGCACTAATTGCCGCAACCCACGGACGACGCTGAATAAAGCGACTCCAGCGATACCAAAATGTGAGTTCTTTGGCTTTTTTAGGACGATGTTTAATCGGCGTGCGCAACGGTTTAACGACCAAGCTTATGAGCGTGATGCCGACAGTTACTGCAAGGCCCACTAAAAAGATCTTCAGTGACTCGTTGATTACTGCGACGAGTGCAAACAACACGAATGCGACGAGTGCAATAAGTGCAGCGCGAGTTGTGACGTCGACTCGATGTTTGACCATTGCTAACAGCGCCGGCAAAAACGTGATCGACGCGACAATCATAAACAAAACGCCAATGACTGCGCCGATTGCGAGTCCGCGAGCGAATGCTAATCCCATTACAAATAGGCCGAGTAGCGAAATGATTACTGTGATGCCAGCAAAAATAACTGCACGACCCGAAGTGTCGACGGCTTCAACTACTGCATCTTCAACACTTAAACCGTCGGCGAGACATTCGCGATATCGCGTGACTATGAATAACGCGTAGTCAATGCCGACGCCAAGGCCGATCATCGCAACGAGCGAAGTTGTGAAGTCTGGCATGCCGACAAGGTGACTCAGGATGCCGACCACCGATGTGCCGATGCCGAGACCGAGAATTGCTGTGCCGATCGGCAAACCCATTGCCAACACTGAGCCGAAAGCAAGAACCAAGATGATGATTGCAGCAAGCAGACCATAAAGTTCGCTTGCAGGAAGTTCAAAGCCGGCGAAAACTTCTCCACCGTATTCAATTTGTACACCGTTGATGCTGAATTTTTCGCCAATTGCACGAATGTCTTCACCGAGTTTGATGATCGCTTCTTGCGAACGGAGCGAGACATCGATTGTCGCGAACGCTGTGGTTGCAGTTTGGTTGATTTGTCCTTGTGTATCGAACGGACTAATTACGGTGACGCCTTCTAGTTTTGCGATTTCGGCAAAGAGTGCCGACAGGTTTGCCTTAACTTCGTCGGTCGCGATGCCCGATGGTGAAGTGAAAACAATTTGACCACTGAAGCCGGCGCGATCTGACGAGTTGGCGCTGAGCAGATTTCGTACGTCATTTGATTCGCTGGCAGGAAGTTCAAATTCGGTGGCGAAATTTGTGCCGACCGAGTTTGAGATTGCGCCGAGCGCGACAAGCAGGATGACCCAGAAACCGACCATCAATCGTCGACGCCGGACACTAAAACGGGCAAGCTTTATCAACATGATTCGTGACTTTCTTTTGGGTTTGGGGGGAAAACCGCAACTTATCGTATATCGCGACCGCATGTGCACTTGTTGATTCATCAGTGACCTATAACACTTATTGATTTGTGCAATAGCTCAACTTGAGATTCGCAGTCGTTTCATAATCAATAAATAGCAAAGGCGACACATCTCTGTGCCGCCCTTACTTTTTCAGTGGTTGAACAGAATTTCTTCTGCGCTGAACTCGTGTACTTGAAGCGTACAGCGCCAACTGGATTCGGCTTACAAAATTGAAGAACTAGAACTTGACCATGCACTTGCGTGGGCCGTGCACTTGACCGCCTGCCCAAGTGACCGACAATGGGTCAATCAACTCAAACTCTGGAATTCGCTCAAGCCAAGTTTGCAATGCGACACGAACCTCAAGTCGAGCCAAATTGCTGCCAGCACAACGATGAATGCCCGAACCGAACGCAACGTGTCTATTGTTCTGCCGATCAAGAATTACTTCATCAGGATTTTCGAACTGCCGCGGATCACGATTCGCAGCCGGAAACGCCATTAGAACTCGATCGCCCGCCTTCATCGGGCAACCTTGAAACTCGATGTCATGATCAACGATTCGCGCCATCGTCACAGGTGCATAAACACGGATCAACTCTTCAACCGCAGTTGGCCACAGATCTGGATTCTCACGCAGTTGTTTGCGATGCTCAGGGTGTTGGGCCAAGTGCCACATGCACGAACCGATCGCTGACCAAGTTGTGTCGATGCCCGCAACCAACATTAAGTTGCACACACCAAGCACATATTCGATCGGCACTTTTTTGCCCTCGACTTCGGTATTCATCAACTCGGTAATAAAATCGTTTTCACGTGGGTTCGCCGCACGAGATTGAACTTCGCCGATGAAATACTCGACGATGCTGCGGAAACTCTTCATGCGTCGTTCAGAATCCGTAATATTTTCTAGCGCACCGCGCACCCAATCTGTGAATTCGTCTTCCATCGTCAGTGGCACGCCGAGCATTTTTGAAATCACGCGCACCGGAATATGTTGCGCGTAATCGCTGGCGGCATCAGCAACACCTTTGTCGATGAACTCGTCGATTAATGCGTTGCACAAATCGCGCGTGCCTGGTTCGTATTGCGCAACTGCTTGCGGTGCGAACACTGGCAAAATTAAACGACGATGCCAATGATGATCTGGTGGATCACTCGTGATCGGTGGCGCACCAACCGCGGCATACGGGCCTTCGCTTCGCCCTGCGGCTGGCGGCATCACCAAGATTTGGCGTGAAGTAAATGTTTCGTACTCTTGGGCGATCGCAACAACATCGTCATAACGCGTTGGCAACCATGAACCTTCATAACGTTCGGTGTGCGCAATCGGACACTGCGATTCGCGAATCTCGGTGTATCCCGGATATGGATTCTTTATGAACTCGGGGTCAAAGATGTCGTAGTCGGTGGTCATATCTTTGACTGGTTTTTGTGTGTCGGTCATATTTCTAGTTCTCTTTCGTGATTTTTTGCTATTCGATGATTGTGATTGCGCGTTCTGGACAATTTGATTCGGCCCGACGCACTTTTGTGTGAAGTTCAGCCGGGATTTCGCCAGTGATGAGAACTTTGGCGTTGCCGATTTCATCGCTACCAAAAACTTCGGGCGCGGCAATCGCACACATCTGATGCCCATGGCACGAATCGTAATCAAGCAGAACCTTCATATTCATAGATTAACAAGTCGTCTGTTTTACTTCTGCACCGGAGCAATTAACTTTAAGTTATGG
>CAMCZA010000062.1 GCA_945885515.1 Ferrithrix thermotolerans DSM 19514
GTGTGGTCGCTTGTTGCACATAAAAATATCGAGTTGCGCAGTCGCGCTTTGTGGTGGTTCATTGGCATTGTGCAGTTTTCGGTGTTCGTGCAAGTGGCACTTGGCGTCGCTGTTGTCAATCGAGACAAAATTGAGTATCCGGCGTTTCATGCGTTCTATGGTTTTGTGGCGATCATTGCGATTGCAATTATTTATTCATACCGCGCACAACTAAAGAGCCGTGTTTATTTGCTCTACGGCTTTGGTGGACTATTTATTATGGGACTTGGAATCCGCGCAGTACTTGTCGGCCAAGCCAATTAAATTTTGCTGTCGCTAGTTAGCGAGTGATTTTTCGAGCGCGTTTAGCGAGTCACTAAGTTTTGTCGGCAGACGGTCACCAAATGCAGCGAAGTGCTCGCGAATTTGTGGCACGGCTTCACGCCAGCCATCCTCATCGATAGTCAGCAACTGTTCGAGATCATCACTTGAAACTTTTAATCCAGTAACGTCCAGCGAGTCAACCTCGGGCAAAAACCCAATTGCTGTTTTGTGCGCGGTAGCACTGCCTGTGACACGCTCAAAAACCCACTTGAGTACGCGACTATTTTCGCCGTAACCCGGCCATAAAAATCGTCCGTCGGTGTCGCGCCTGAACCAGTTGACGAAAAATATCTGGGGCAGTTTGCCAGGCGAAGTTTTCGCGCCGATTTTTAGCCAGTGTGCAAAATAGTCCGCCATGTTGTAGCCACAAAATGGCAGCATCGCCATCGGGTCGAATCGTAATTTGCCGACTGCGCCACCAGCTGCTGCGGTCGTTTCAGAAGCCATGATTGAGCCGAGAAACACTCCGTGATCCCAGTCGAATGCCTGTGTCACGAGTGGAACGGTTGTGCGACGACGACCGCCAAACAGAATTGCAGAGATTGGCACGCCACTTGGGTCTTGCCACTCTGGCGCGATTGATGGACATTGACTTGCCGGCGCCGTAAATCTTGCGTTCGGGTGCGCCGCTGGAGTTTCGGTTTCAGGAGTCCAAGATTGATTGCGCCAATCGGTTGCACGCGCTGGCTTCGTTTCTGTCATTCCTTCCCACCACACATCGCCGTCGGGTGTGTACGCAGTGTTTGTGAAAATGCAATTACCGAGAAGCGTGTGCATCGCATTTGCGTTGGTGTCAAAACCAGTGCCTGGCGCGACGCCAAAGAAGCCGGCTTCAGGGTTGATCGCGTAGAGCTGACCATCTTCGCCGAATTTCATCCAACAAATATCGTCGCCGATAGTTTCGGCCTTCCAGCCTTTGATTGTTGGCACGAGCATCGCCAAGTTGGTTTTTCCGCAAGCCGATGGAAACGCCGCCGCAATATATTTAAATTCACCTTTTGGATTCGTGAGTTTCAAAATCAACATGTGCTCGGCAAGCCAGCCGTCGTCGCGGGCCATGACCGATGCGATTCGCAATGCAAAACATTTTTTGCCCAGTAGCGCATTGCCACCGTAACCCGAACCGTAACTCATAATTTCTCGCGTCTCTGGAAAGTGCACGATATATTTGTTGTCGGGGTTGCAAGGCCACGGCGAATCTTTTTTGCCGTCAGTTAACGGGGCACCAACAGAGTGCAAACATTGCACCCAGACATTGTTGCCGAGCGCGTCAAGTGCAGCTTGTCCCATGCGAGTCATGATCCGCATGCTGACTGCAACATATGCGCTATCTGTTAATTGAACGCCGATGTGCGCAATCGGTGAGCCAAGGGGGCCCATCGAAAATGGAACTACATACATTGTTCGCCCGCGCATTGCGCCGGTGTACAGCGCATTCATTTCGCTTCGCATCTCTTCGGGTTCGCGCCAATTATTATTTGGCCCGGCGTCAATTTTGTTTGTTGAACAAATGAATGTGCGATCTTCGACGCGTGCTACATCACCTGGGTCAGAGTGTGCCCAAAAAGAATTTGGTCGCTTGATCTCATCAAGTTTGGTAAAAGTTCCAGACTTAACGAGCGAGTTGCAAAGCGCATCGTATTCTTGTTGTGATCCGTCGCACCAGTAAATTTCATCAGGCTGTAAAACTTTCGCCCACTGTGCAACCCAGTCATTCAGTTTTTGATTTGAAGATTGCGCCGCCATGAATTCGAAACGCTATGCGCCAGGAGTTTCCATGTCACGCTCAGAGCCGAGTCGCAAAGTTGTGGCACGACCCGATGCGTCAAGAGAAAACACGACGCGTTGGCCTTGGCGCAACATTCGAAAGATCGAACCCTCAAGTGCCGCCGGCGACAAGTCATATTCGGCGAGGTCGGTATCTCGAATCACCACTCCATCACCAGTTGATGGGTCGTATGCCTTGATCACACCTTGCATCACTCAAAAGATACTTGCTTAAGATACCCACTTGCCACTCCGCGTTAAGACTGGGGCTGTTTGTCGCGCTTGTGAATCGTGCTTATTTGTCGTGCCACGAGAAAGACTGTTAGTAGTCTGCAGATGTGCCAGTGCTTGAAGAATTCGGGGCAGATGCCCTTCGTCACACGGCGATCGCCTTTGTGCGTGGTCCTAGAGTAAGGAGTAGAGGACTATCATTTGGTGTTGATGCAAATTCCAGACATCGGGAATTTTAAGTACCTACTTAGAAGGTTCCCCTCTGACCCCCTGGGCCCTCGAATCAAAAAAATTCGCGGATCACATCTTTACACTCACTCTGGCGAGAAGTTAATTGACTTTACCGCTGGATATTCCGCCTGTCTGGCGTTGGGTGGTTCAAATCGCAGAATTGAGTCTGCAATCAAGTCGCAAATGAGGAAATACTCGTTCATTAGTGCGCTCGCGTTTTCTAATAGCAAGACAGCAGAGTTAGCTGAATTGTTGGTGAGAAACGCTCCTACTGGCCTGGATCGAGTTATGTTCCCGGGTTGCAGTGGCTCCGAGGCAATTGAAGCGGCAATGCGGATGAGCTATCAGGTGCGCGTTGAGCAGGGTCAAGTAAGTCGATCGACGTTTATAACTCGATCAAATGCATATCACGGGATTACCGCATCCGCGCTTTCCTTGACTTCAACGCCTGTCTATGAATTTTTCAGACCATTGCAAGCAAAAAACGTCGTTTTTATACCGCAGCATAACTATTTTGAAAAAGCAGAAGTGAACGAATCGGAGAACGAATACGCAGCACGGTCTGCAAGAGAACTGGAAGCCGCAATAATTGCAACGGGTCCAGAAAAAGTCACCGCTTTTGTTGCTGAGACCATGCTCGGTCAACTTCAGGGTAATGTGACTCCATCAGGAAACTATTGGATGTTAGTCCGAGAAATCTGTGACCGGTACGGAATTCATTTGATTCTTGACGAAGTTTATTGTGGGCTTGGACGCTCTGGAAAAGTTTATTGTTGTGAGTGGGATGGAATAACACCCGATTTTGTTGCTCAAGGTAAGCAGTTATCTGCCGGGTATGGACCGATTTCTGCGGTTGTAACTAAATCAGAGTTTGAAGAGGTGATAAAAGCTGGAAAAAATCGGATTTTTTTTGCGTCAACTTATGAAGCGCACCCACTTGCGGTAGTTGCTGCAATTGAAGTTCAAAAAATTGTTCAGAGCGACGAGATGCTTGAGCATGTTAACTCAGGAAACACATTGATAATGAGTCATCTAACCGAAGGGCTTGAGAAACATGCATTTTTCAAAAATGTTCGTGGTCGAGGCATGCTGGTCTCTTTAGAATATGACTGCCTTGACCGTGACTTATTCAATCAAGATTTAGAAAGATCGATGAGATATGAATATTCAGTTTTGCTTAGTGCAAATTACCATCGCACTAATTTTACACCGCCCTCAAGTACATCTCTGCGAGACACTGAGAGAGTGATCACGCAATATGTTGAGACATTCCGTAAGTGCTCACTAAAGTATAGTCCAAAAAAATCGGTAGGGCTTTGAGCAATAATCTAAAGAAGGTCCTTGTTACTGGTGGTTGTGGATTTATTGGGTCACACCTGTGCAAAGATCTAGTGTCACGGGGTGTCGATGTTGTCGTAGTAGATGATCTATCTTCTGGGGATCGTAAGAGAGTTCAGTCTTTTGAAAAGTTAGGTCAGATTAAGTTTTATGGTGATGACATTTGTGATGTCTCTGGTATTGAAGAAATTTTTGAGATAGAAAAACCTACAGCGGTAGTTCATCTTGCCGCGAAAATAAGCATTAAGGAATCTATAACTAATCCAAGTGCTTACTTTGAGACAAATGTATTTGGAACTTATAATTTAATAGAGATCGCTAGAAGGTATGAAACCGCCAAATTTCTTTACGTTAATTCAGCATCTTCGTATGGGACGATCAGTAAAGTTCCGACTGCGGAGACAGAACCATGTCACCCAACAAACCCGTATTCAATTTCAAAATTATTAGGGGAGCAAGTTGCTATCAATGTTGGTTCCCTCGGCAATATTGATGTGATATCAATTAGATTGTTTAATCTCTACGGAATTCATGCTGGTGCTCTTTTTGGTCTATTCGTAGAACAAATGAAGAGTTCTAAACCCCTTACAATTACGGGTGATGGGACCCAAAGACGCGACTTCACTTTCGTGGGCGATGTAAGCCAATCAATTTGCGAACTTCTTGATTCTGAAATTAAGAATGAGATCTTCAATGTTGCTACTGGACAGACGCAAAGCATTATTGATCTTGCCGTCGCAATGGGCGCGAAATGGGAATTCATTGAACGCGACGCCGACGAACCTGATTTAATGTGGGCAGATATATCAAAGCTCCGACAGATCCTCCCGAGTGCTGTACCTAATTCACCATTTAACGAGACGGTGAAATCGATAATGGAGAGTATTTCTTAATTTTGCCACTCGGCGTTAAGACTGGGGCTGTTTGTCGCGCTTGTGAATCGTGCTTATTTGTCGTGCCACGAGAAAGACTGTTAGTAGTCTGCAGATGTGCCAGTGCTTGAAGAATTCGGGGCAGATGCCCTTCGTCACACGGTGATCGCCTTTCGCGACACGATGAAGCGCCACGCGAGCGGCATAAACCGCCTCAATGTTTACCCCGTGCCAGACGGTGATACCGGCACAAATATGGCGCGAACACTCGACGCTGTGGTCACAGAACTAGATGGCGCATCAGCTGGATTAGAAACCACTTGCGAGGCGATCAGTCACGGTTCGCTGATGGGTGCTCGCGGAAATAGTGGTGTAATTCTCAGCCAGATTCTGCGTGGTTTGTCGTCAACATTGAAGACAGCGAAGACTTCCGGCGCACCGCGGGTTGCCGAGGCGCTTAAAGCAGCATCAAGCGCGGCATACGAAGCAGTGTTGAAACCAATTGAAGGGACAATTCTGACTGTCGTTCGTGAAACTGCCGAGGCCGCGACCAAAGCCGCAAACGAAGGTGCGACATTGGCAGAGATGTTGCGTGCGGCGCGCAATGCCGGTCGAAAAGCACTCGACAACACGCCCGAATTGCTTCCAGTTCTTAAAGACGCTGGAGTTGTAGATGCTGGCGGCGCAGGCTTCATGTTATTTATGGATTCTGCTTTGCACATCGTTGATGGCGAGCCTTTGCCTGAACCAAATTATGATGATGGACCAAGTGCCGAACAACTTGAAAAAGTTGCATTACGCACTGCAACTGATGGTTCGGTTGATGTCAGCGAGTTGCGCTACGAAGTTATGTTTTTGTTAAATCTTGACGACACAAATTTAAAAAAATTCAAAAATGCCTGGGGCGAGATCGGCGACTCAATAGTTGTGGTTGGCGGCGATGGTTTGTACAACTGTCATATTCATACCAACGACATTGGGGCAGCAGTTGAGGCTCCACTGATTGTCGGCGGTCGCCCGTCAAAGATTCGAATCACAGACCTGTTTGAAGAAATGGCAGAAGAACATGCCAAGCGCGAAGAATCTCTTGGCGCGCCTGTTGAAGTGCTGGGTGGATCGCGTTCGGCTGGTCGCGCCGACTCACGCCAAGCTGCGCTTCCACCAGTGACATGCGCAGTGGTTGCAATTGCGAGCGGAGATGGCCTTGCCGAATTATTTGGGCAGATGGGTGTGCACGGTGTCGTCACCGGTGGACAAACCATGAATCCGTCGACACAAGAATTGCTTGATGCCGTCGAGCACATGAATGCTATGCAAGTTGTGATTTTGCCAAATAATAAAAACATTATTCCGGTCGCAAATAAAATTGATGAACTCACAAAAAAAGATGTTCGTGTTGTGCCGACTTGCTCGATGCCCGAGGCACTTGCGGCGCTCGTTGCTTATGACCCTGAAGCATCTGCAGAGCACAATGGTTCGCAGATGTCTCGTGCCGCAAATTCGGTTGCAACGGGCGAAGTAACGCAGGCCGTACGAGACACAAATAGTGATGCGGGTCAAGTGATTGCAGGCGACTTCATTGGTCTCGTACGCGGCGACGGTGTTGTTGCAGTAGCGAAAACTTTGCAGGCTGTGTGTGTTGATTTGCTCGCAAAATTGATCACTCCAGGTCGCGAATTGTTGACGATAATTTCAGGCGACGGGGCAACGGCGCAAAGTACCGAAGAGATTATTTCATATGTCTCAAAAATTCATCCGCAGATCACCTGCGAGGTACACATCGGTGGTCAACCGTTGTACCCATACTTGTTTGGTGTCGAATAAACCGAGCCCCGTATGACGGGCAAAATAACGCTGAGTGAATTAGCCGATATTGATGTTGAAGTTCTAAAAGGCGTAGGCGAGAAACGCAAAGAGTCGCTAGCCGATTACGGAATCACGAATGTTCTCGAACTGTTGATGAACTATCCACGCAAGTGGGTAGATCGAACCAACGAGGCTCGTGTCAGTGATCTTGTTGCAGGCAATGAAGCGTTGGTGATTGTCGAAGTTCATAAAGTTTCAAAATTCACCACCAAGAATCGACGCACAGTAGTGACAATTCAAGTTGGCGACGACTCGGGGCGGTTGACTGCAGTGTTTTTTAATCAGCCATGGCGTGAACGACAACTTAAAGTCGGTACACAAGTTGCAATGTTTGGCAAGCCCGATATCTATCGCGGGGTGTTGCAAATGAGTAATCCGCTAGTTGATCTAATCGGTGACCGCACTGGACGAATTGTGCCGATCTACCCGCAGAGCGAAAAAACTCAAGTCTCAACATGGGAACTAGCAACTTGGGTTGAGAACGCACTTGAGCGTTGTCGTGAGCGCGGGCTTTCTGACCCTGTGCCCGTCGAATTAGTCAACAAACTCGAACTAGTTGATCGCACGGCTGCATTGTGGGGAATTCACTTCCCTGAAACGATGGAGGCCAAACAAAGTGCTCGCCGTCGACTTGCTTTTGATGAACTGTTGCGGGTGCAAGTCGTGTTGGTTGGTCGCAAGCGAGCGTTCGAACTTGACAACACTGGAATTCGTCACATCGTTGACGGAAAATTGCAACAACGGTTTATTTCGGCGATTCCATTTGCGTTGACTGGCGCACAGAACCGAGTGATATCAGAAATCAATCTAGATCTTGCAGCACCGCATCCGATGCATCGGCTGTTGCAAGGCGATGTTGGAAGTGGCAAAACAGTTGTTGCAGTATCGGCGATGCTCGCGTCTGTGCAGGGGGGCCATCAAGCAGCATTAATGGCGCCAACCGAAGTCTTGGCCGAACAACATTTTGCTGGGGTAAGAAAACTTCTTGAAGGCTTACTCGTGCCAGACGCCAACAATCTCTTTGGTGATCGACAGTTGCGTGTTGAGTTGCTGACAAGTCGAATTACAAACGACCGTCGGCGTGAGTTATTGCGTGATTTGGCAAACGGTGGGGTGGATATTTTGATCGGCACGCACGCACTAATTCAAGAAGGAGTTGAGTTCGCATCGTTAGGTGTGGCTGTGATTGACGAGCAGCATCGTTTTGGCGTAGAACAACGGGCAGCACTTCGCAATAAAGGCGAGGCGACGAATTCGCAGAATTCAGAAAAAGTAAATACTTCACCCGATGTCTTGGTGATGACCGCAACGCCAATTCCACGAACGGCAGCGATGACGGTTTATGGCGACCTAGATGTCAGCGTGCTGGACGAAATGCCGCCGGGTCGCACGCCGATCAAGACATTCTGGGTCACTGGTGAAAAACCCGAATCAGAAATGTGGGGTGAAGTTCGTGCCGCGATTGCACTCGGCCAACAAGCATTCGTGGTTTGTCCATTGATCGAAGAGAGCGACAAACTTCAAGTCGCATCAGCAGAGGACACTTTTAAACTGCTTGCAAAAACCGAGTTGAAGGGTTTGAAACTTGGACTATTGCACGGACGAATGTCATCCAATGAAAAGGATGAGACGATGACCAAATTTCGTGAGCGCAAAATTGATGTCCTCGTGGCAACAACCGTGATCGAAGTTGGTGTTGATGTCCCAAATGCGACATGCATGATCGTGCTTGACGCTGATCGCTTCGGAATTGCTCAGTTGCATCAGTTGCGCGGTCGTGTTGGTCGTGGGTCGATTGCTTCGCGATGTTGGCTTGTCACAAGTGATCCAGAAGTTTCCTCGCCTCGCGTGGACGCACTCGTTGAATCAACCGACGGTTTTTATTTGGCTGAGGTCGATCTTGAGTTGCGTGGCGAAGGCACGATCATGAATACTGCCCAAAAAGGTCGAAGCGATCTGAAACTTGCGTCACTGCGCCTGGACAGAGATTTGATCGAACTTGCTCGAGCGACCGCATTTGAAATTATCAACGCTGACCCAACTCTTAAAAGCCACAATGAAATTCGCCAAGAGATTGATCTGTTGCTGACCCCAGATGAAGAAGAGTTTCTATTTAAAAATTAGTTCTTGAAACAGTTTTCATTCGCCCTCTGGGGCGAGTACGAGATCCCAACGGTCAAGACAGTCGCTGCAGCGATAGG
>CAMCZA010000063.1 GCA_945885515.1 Ferrithrix thermotolerans DSM 19514
GCTGGCATTTGTATGAATGGAATTATTCCTGGCACGTTGCACAGGTAAACAAATAAAAACAGTGTTAATAAAAATGGTGTCCAACCAAGACCATCACGTCCCATTGTTTGCATGATGATGTTGTTCTCGATGAATTCAACGATTACTTCTGCGAGATTGCGAGTTCCCTTTGGTGCGACCTTCGGATCTTTGCGAGCAGCGGAAAGAAAAATCAAACTGCCAATCAATGCCGCTGCGATTGCGATCAAACCAACTTTATTTAAGCCAGGTACGACATCCTTCCAACGAAGCAGTTCGTTGATCGGCGGAAATTCAAACGCGAGAATACTGTTGATGATCATTGGGATGAGCTTTCGGTTTGCTGTGTTTGTTTAGAAGATGTTGGTTTAGATGGTTTTGGTTTCAAGCCGGGAAATGCAAGTGACAAAGAAACATATCGCAATTCCCAAAATAAAAGACCAAGATGAGCAAAAATTATTGTTAATCCGAGCGGTAAAAGTTCTACCCAGGCCAAATTGCGAACTGCAAAAACGGCGACCGCGACCAGTGCCAAGCGCAGAAGATAGCCAAACAACATCGATGTCATCATCAGGGCGTATGAAATGCGCGCCGAATACGCAACCAAGGCTGCAGCCACGGCAAAATTGCAGAACACAATCGCAATTGCATAGGCGCAAGATAGAGCGCCGTTAATCCCCCAAACAATTGCACAAGCTCCGATCACTACCGGCGAAACAAATAAACCGCGCTTAATAATGTCGCGAACGAGTGCCGCCTCAGGGGCTGGGCCAGTGTCGCGCATCGACAAAATTGAGATCTTTGTGTTTTCGTCAAGCACCGTCATTTTGAATCACTTTTTTGAATGTGACTAGTTGATAAGTTCTGTCGCTTCGCTTCTTGAATTTGCATGTTGCCGTCATAGACATACCACATTCGAACAAAACTTCCGAGCAAAGAAAAAACGCTGAGGGCAATCGTGAAGATTGGTCGCGTGCCGAGTGAATTATCCACTACTAAACCGATTACAAGAAAGATTCCGACACTGACAGAAACCTCTGCGCCACGCCCAAGCGAGTCATCGGATGGCGAAGCAGTACGCACGACTTGCTTGCGAGTTGGCAATAATTTCAACGGTCAGCCTTAAGAATTGTGTGCGTTAAACGGGGTGCAAAACGCTTGTGAATTCAGATACAAACTATACGCAATAAGGACATCCACGCAAACTGGGGCGAATGCCGGGCTAATGCCCCTGCGGATTGCTAATCGTTTAAAACTGGCGGAGTTTCTGGCATTGTTTTGGGCACTGGCGCAGGCACCGGTGCTGATGCAGGCGCGGCCTCGGGTGCAGTCTTGGCATTTCGCTTGAAAAATCCGGTGGCCTGAAATCGGTCATTAAATAGCGTGAACCAAACCAGTGCCACAACAATCACCAAGAATGGCCAAAGGCTTGTTGGACCATCTGAAAGCACGGGGTAAAGGACAAAGCCCGAGAGCAAAGCCGTCCACGACCACAAAATTACGACGGCGCGACGCGGGCCATGCCCCAATTTGATCAATCTGTGATGCAGGTGACCCGTGTCAGCAGTTGCAAACCCGACACCACTTCGAGTTCGACGGATAATCGCGAATAGCACATCAATAATCGGCACACCAAGTACGAGTAACGGAATCAAAAGTGGTGCCAAAAAGAAATATGTCTGACCGCCATCTGATTTCATTTCTGGACTTGCTCGACCACCGACGACGCTCGTCGAAACAGCAAACAATAAACCGAGTAACAACGCACCACTGTCACCCATGAAAATTTTTGCAGGGTTGAAGTTGAACGGCAAAAACCCGAGGCAGATTCCAACAGTGATTATTGCGACCAATGGTCCAATATTTGGTTCACTCAGAAGACCGTTTGTCCCGAGATGTCGGCTGTAAACAAAAAATGCGACGGCGGCAATTCCGACGATGCCGGCTGCAAGACCGTCGAGGCCATCAATCAGATTTATCGCTTGCGTCATGCCGAGTAACCACAAAACTGTGAACAGTGGGATCCAGTCTCTAGACAATACGAAGACATCAACGAACGGCGCCCTGAAATAAATCATCGTCACGCCGAACCAAACGAGTGCGATTGCCGCAACTACGACGCCAGTTACTTTCATTGGCGCCGAAACTTCACGAATATCGTCAACCAAACCAAGGATGAAAACAATCAATCCAGCAACAATTACGCCTAAAAGTTCTGAGTTGTTGCGAAACAATGGATTAAATCTGTCCATCTGCCAAGCAACCGCGATGGCGGCAACGAGAGCAATAAAAAATGCAATGCCACCGACATCAGGAGTTGGCTCAGGATGACTGCGCCGCTCATCGGGTGTTGCCATCCAATTATTTTGGCGGGCGAATTTTGCCGTAACTGGAGTCGCAATTGCCGTAACTACAGCAGCCACACCGCCGATAAATAAGTATCCAACAAGGTCACTCATTTTTAGTTTTGAGCTCGATCACTATTTAATTTCTGCTTGGCATCTTGTTCGTGTTTAGTTGCTCGCATAAACAGGGAACTTTGCGCAGAGTTGAGCGACTTTTGTACGAACTTCAGAAATTTTTGTGGCGTCGTTTCGATTACGCAAAGTCGTTGCAATTAATTCGGCGATCAACGGCATCTCGGCTTCGCGCATTCCTTGAGTTGTTACTGACGGCGTACCGATGCGCACACCACTCGTGACGAATGGACTGCGTGGATCATTTGGGATTGCATTTTTATTCAAAGTAATCCCTGCGGTATCCAGAACAAGTTGCGCTTCTTTGCCGGTTAATTCAGAATCAAACGGTTGCAAGTCGACAACCATCATGTGTGTGTCGGTGCCCCCCGAGACAAGTCTGAACCCGTGACTCGCAAGTGCAGCCGCTAGCGCTGCTGCATTCTTGACTATTTGATGGGCGTACTGGCTGAAACTTGGCTGTAACGCTTCATGAAATGCAACAGCTTTTGCAGCAACTGCATGTTCCAATGGTCCACCTTGGCTACCAGGGAAAACTGCCTTGTCAATAATCGGTGCGAGTTCCGCGCGACACAAAATGCAACCGCCGCGTGGGCCACGCAACGTTTTGTGGGTCGTAAATGTGACGACATCGGCAAATGGTACAGGGTTTGGATGTGCGCCACCTGCGACAAGTCCTGCAATATGTGCAATATCAAACATCATGTAGGCGCCAACTTCGTCGGCGATTTTTTTAAATGGCTCTGGCTCAAGTCGGCGCGGATAGCTAGTTGTACCGGCGACGATCATTTTTGGTTTGTGTTCAATTGCAAGTTCTCGGATCTCATCAAAGTTCAAACGCTCGTCGGTTGCGCCAACTTTGAACGAGTGAAACTTATACAAAATTCCACTTGCATTCACCGGGGAACCATGCGTCAAGTGACCGCCGTGATCAAGGCTCAGACCCAAAACTGTGTCACCGGGTTTGAGTAGACCGAGATATACGGCCATGTTTGCACTGGCACCCGAGTGTGGCTGCACATTTGCGTGATCTGCGCCAAATAATTTTTTTACTCTTTCAATTGCAAGAGCCTCAACATCATCCACAACGGCATTGCCGCCGTAATAACGCTTACCTGGGTAGCCCTCACTATATTTATTGGTCAAAACTGAACCTGTTGCGGCCATCACATCTGGTGATGTGAAATTCTCGCTGGCAATCAATTGCAAACCGGTTGTTTGTCGCACGCGCTCAGATTCAAGCAGATCAAAAACTGCTGTGTCTCGATTAGTTTCAGATGGCCAAGTCATTGTTTACTTCTTTCGTTTTAAGATTTTTTGTTTTCTAACAACTCAATTTCGCGAAGTTGCTCAACTCTGCGCTCATGTCTGCCACCTTCAAATTCGGTGTTTAGAAACTTATCAACAATTTGTTCTGCAAGTTCTGGGGTTACGACACGCGCACCAATCGACAGCACATTGGCATTGTTATGTGATCGTGCCATTTCTGCCAAATAAAGATCGTTGCACAACGCTGCACGCACGCCATTTATTTTGTTGGCCGCAATCTGCTCGCCTTGCCCGCTGCCCCCGAGAACGATTCCGATCTCGGCTTTTTTGTCACGCACCGCTCGCGCTACGTTGGCGCAAATCTCTGGATAGTCGACACTTTGGGTTGAATTTGTTCCGTGATCTGCAACTGAGAAATCTTTTGCGGTGAGATAAGCAATCAAATGTTGCTTCAACTCAAACCCGGCATGATCCGCCCCAATCGCAATGCGCTTCACGCTTAAAAGTGTATTGCGCATCAGATATAGATGAGCACTATTGCGCAAGGCGTATTGTTGAGAGTCATGTCACTTGACCCGCGAACTCCTGTGCTCGTTGGGCAAGGTCAGATTCTCAACCGTGCCACGACACTGGCCGATGCGCGCGAACCTGTATTGCTGATCGCCGAAGCAATTCGCAGTGCCTCAACTGATGCCGGCTTAAGCACTGTGCCTGATGTTGACGCGCTAAATATCGTGCGAATGTTGTCGTGGCGATATACAAATCCTGCACACACTGTTGCCGCACTTCTTGGGATAAATGCACGATCACTTGGCATCACTCCGCACGGAGGCAACATGCCGCAATTAATTATCAACAAACTCGCTCATGAAATTCAAAACGGAAAACTAGATATCGCGATAGTTGCAGGTGGTGAGTCAAGTTATTCGCGATCTCGGGCGCAAAGAGAAAATGCAACACTCAATTGGACACCCGAAGCGTCGGGTACTCCAGCACCGCTACAAGTTATCGATGATGCAGCCATGAGTAGCCCTGAAGAAATTGCGCGCAAGATTTTTCTGCCAGTGCAGATTTACCCGATGTTTGAAACTGCGATTCGTGCGAACGCAAATCGCAGTATTGACGATCAAGAAAAACTGATTAGCGAGTTGTGGTCGAGATTCAGTGCTGTCGCCGCAACAAATCCGAACGCATGGAGCCAAACTGCCCTCAGCGCAGATCAGATTAGAACGGTCACACCAAAAAATCGACTGATCGGCTCGCCATATCGCAAAGTCATGAACTCAAACAATCAGGTCGACATGGCAGCGGCCTTGATCATTTGCTCAGCCGAAAAAGCAATGCAACTCGGTATCGCCAAAGATCGCTGGGTTTTTCTGGCTTCGGGCGCCGATTGTCATGAGCACTATTACATCTCGAATCGGTTTTCATTTGCCGACACACCCGCTGTACGGCTTGGTGGCGCGATGGCGTGCGAACTCGCTGGCGTTTCACTTAGTGAAATTTCGTTAGTTGATTTATATTCATGCTTTCCATCGGCGGTGCAACTCGGCGCGAAATCTCTGAGCCTTTCAGTTGATCAACAACTCACAATCACCGGTGGCCTCTCGTTTGCTGGCGGCCCATGGAATAACTATGTGATGCACGCAATCGCAACGATGATGATCAATCTGCGCCATGACAATAGTTTGACGCAGAACGGTTTCATTTGGGCCAACGGCGGTTATGCCACGAAACATTCGTTTGGTGTTTATTCATCAACGCCACCTCCAAATGGTTTTCGAAGCGGCTCACCACAGTCAAAGATTGATGCGCTTGAGCAACGCGAACTAGCGCCGACTGACCAAGCAGCCAGCGTTGTCGCAGGGCAGGCAACAATTGAGGCCTACACGGTGATGCACAATCGCGACGGCGAACCAGAAACTGCCATCGCCGCGGTGTTGCTAAAAGACTCCCGTCGTGCATGGGCAACTTCTTCAGATCTTCAAGTCGCAACTGCATTGTGTACCGACGAATGGGTCGGCCGCAAAGTCACCCTCACCACCGACGGCTCCCTTCAGATTTAAGAATTTTTTCGGGCGAGGGCGATGCGGTCGCGCTGAGAATAATCTTGGCGAATCTCGACGCCACTGAAATTGTTTTGTTTAAGCAACTCACCCACGGCTGCACCTTGCTCGTGCCCAATTTCGAGAACAAACCAACCACCAGAAACAAGCCACTGCCCAGCCTGCGAAATAATTTGGCGATAAGCGTCCAGTCCATCGGCACCAGCGAACAGCGCAAGGTGCGGTTCATAGTCGCGCACTATTGACTCAATATTCGGGTCATACAACCCAATGTAAGGAGGATTACTGACAACCAAATCAAAACTGTTTTTGAGTTCGTTTGGCAGAGCCGAAAACCAGTCACCCTGCGCAATACGAACATCACCATCAACGAGTCCAAGCCCAGCCAAATTTGCTCGAGCAACATCTAATGCATCATCTGAAAGATCAGTCAACCAAACTTCAGCACTCGCAAGTGGCAGTTCACTAGCGATTGCCAAACCAATTACTCCACTACCAGTGCCTAAATCTGCAATTCGCAATTTTCGATCTATTTCTTGCTGCAAATCACGCATTAAATCGATCGCAACTTGCACAACAAGTTCAGTTTCTGGGCGTGGAATCAACACTCGCTTATCAACAAGAACATCAAGGTGTCTAAAGGCCCAGCGACTCATCACATATTGCAACGGCTCGCCAGCCAATCGCCTGCCGACCAGTTTTTGCAAAGCAAGGCCACAACGCTCGCTCACTAAATCAGACACCGCCGAGTCAAACTCTGCACGGTCTAATCCGCTTGCATGTTCACACAACCATCTGGCTTCTTGCTCATTGCCGAGACTTACAGCAGTTGCTTTTAGCAACTCTCCCCATGAAATTGTTTCGTCGCTATTCACGACAAAAGTTATTTCTCGCCAGAGTCTGCCAACTGCTCGGTCTGATATTCAAGCGTTAGCGCGTCGACCACCGGATCTAAATTGCCTGCCAAGACATCTTGCAATTGGTGAAGCGTAAAACCAATTCGGTGATCAGTAACTCGACTGTCTTTGAAGTTGTATGTACGAATTTTTTCGCCACGACCGCCACCCCCGACTTGTGCTTTGCGTTCGGCCGAAGCCCGCGCCTGCAATTCTTCTTCTTGGCGCTTCAACAATCTCGCACGCAGAACTTGCATCGCCCGCAATCGGTTTTGCAATTGGCTGCGTTCATCTTGCATCGCAACGACGACACCACTTGGTCGGTGCGTGATTCGCACTGCCGAGTCTGTGGTGTTGACACCTTGACCACCAGGGCCACTTGCGCGGTAAACATCGATCTGTAAATCTTTTTCATCAATATGAAGTTCAACTTCTTCGGCTTCGGGTAGAACCATCACAGTTGCCGATGAAGTATGAATTCGGCCTTGGTTTTCGGTCGCTGGCACGCGCTGCACTCGATGCGGGCCACCTTCAAAACGCATCCGTGTCCATGCTGTCTCGCCCTTGAAGATCATCACAACTTGGTTGATTCCACCTTTTGGCGAAAGATCTAATGACAGAACTTCAACCGTCCAGTTATTACGGGTGGCGAATGCCTTATACATATCGAATAAATCAGTTGCAAAGAGATTGGCTTCTTCGCCGCCTTCGGCTCCACGAATTTCAATGATGATGTTCTTGCCAGCATTCGGATCAGGAGGCAACAACAAGATTTTAAGTTCGTTTTCAAGCGCCGTAATTGTTGCCGTCGCAGAAATTAGTTCGGCTTGCAACTGGTCTCTTTCTACCCCGGTCGCATCGGCGATTAACTCACGCGCCGCACCAGCATTACCAGTTGCCGTGCGATATTTTCGAATGCACTCAACAAGAGGTGTCATCTGTTTATATTTTCGTGAAACATCACGCAGTTTGTCTTGATTTTCGAGCACATCAGAGGTCGCCATGCTTGCTTCAAGATCAAGAAAATCTCTTTCAATACCGTCAAGTCGTTCAAGCACGATGATCAGACTATGGCTTTAATCTTGACGCCGTGTAGGCACATCAAGCAGGTTGCAACCAATAAATCGTGCGGGGTCGTGCAGCAGATCGGCAAGTTGTGTGATTGCGGGGATTATGTCGCGCTGCGGTGAAACAAAAATCAAATCTGCCTTCTCATCGATTGCGTGCCTGGCGTCGGCGCCAAACGAAATCACATCTGTGTCAACGCCAATACTGAAAATCACGACAACGACTCGGCCATCGGATAGAACACCTTTGGCACAGCACGGAATCTTGTCTTTGAGATTGGCTCTTGGCATCGCTGGAGACACAGTTTCAAGCGAGACTGCATTAACTAAATCTGGCGATGCGCAAATTAAATGTCGAAGCAATCGCTCTCGGCCAAGCTGATTTAGTGGATGCGGGTTGGCGCCAGCAACTCTTTTTGATGCCACCTCGTCGACCACTTTACGCAACGACTCAATCGTTGCTGTGCGTCCGTGTAATAGCTGAAATGTTTCACGGTCATGCGTGCCGACACCAATTTCAAGGCGCGACTCAGCTATTTGAGAGTCAGCGGTTTCGTGAACGACACGACAGACTTCAAGACCGCAAACTTCACCGGCAAGAACACCATGTTCGCGAGTTATTTCTGCGCCGCTGCTGCGAATGAAATCTGTAAACAATTCGTCGGCTGCACTGATTGTTTTAACAACTACGGCAAGAGGCAAAGCAAGTGCGGCAGCATTAGCACTAGTTTCATGGACTGTGATTTTGAAATTAAAGAAACTTGCGCGTCGTGCAAGGTCGCTCGCGTTTTGCTCGGTAAAAATCTTCAACTCGGTTGCATTGTTGCGCAACGCCCAGATCATTGCTGGCCCAAGCCCATGTTCGTGACGCGAAGTTAACAACACCCAGGCGATGTTCTGATTAACAACACCAACGGCCGAACCAAACTCAACTACTTGTTGTGGCTGTATCTCGACATGAGCAGCCTGCGTCGAAATGAGAGTGCGCAAACGCACACCAGCCAAGCGCAGAGCGTGACTATCGTTCGT
>CAMCZA010000064.1 GCA_945885515.1 Ferrithrix thermotolerans DSM 19514
ACATTGGTTTTCAAAACTGCAGTCACAGCGTCAATTACTCGATGTTCGTTGTGGCCAAGCAAGCCGGCGGTGTAATCGCCGAGCATGTCTATATATATGTGTCCGTCGAGATCTGTCAGAGTCGAACCTTCGCCAGAAGCAAAAACTAACGGAAACGGCGCGTGCGTTAAAACAGTTCGAGTGTGGCCACCGGGCAAATATTGTCGAGCCTCTGCAAAATACTTACGACTCTCTGGGTTTCTATCAGCAAAGTCACTTCGTGCTTTAATAACCTTCGCGTCCGACATTGCTTAATATTAGTTACACAACGCACAAGGAAATACCCTTGCTTCGGTTTTGTTACCCGATTTAGTGGATATTAGGCTGTGGCGTGTGCGGTTGTTAAAAAACCATAAAGTCACTTATTTGCTGATACCGCTACCAGCACTCGCCTTTTCTTTGTTCGCGATATTGCCTGCTAACGCTGCAAATATCTTTAACAAATCGAATGGTGCGCTTTCTGCTTCACCATCAACAACGGCCGAAATAAAAGCGCCCGCAACCACGTCAGCACCGGCACCAACACAAGCACCCGCGACAACAGCCGAAACAAAAGCGCCCGCGGTAACACAACTGCCGACAACACAAGCGCCCGCAACAACAGCCGAAACAAAAGCGCCTGCAACAACACAAGCATCCGCGACAACACAGACACCTGTAACACAACCGCCGACAACACAGGCACCCGCGACAACATCAGCAACACAACCGCAATCACCAACCGGCTCAACACCAATAACCGCAACAACAAAAGCGCCCGCAACTACGTCAATTTCGCAACCGCAATCACCAACTGGCTCAACACCAGCAACACAACCGATAATTGGATCAGGAGTTGGCGCCGGAACTGGCACAGGCACCGGCGCTGGCACTGGCACTGGAACTGGCACAGGCACCGGCGCTGGCACTGGAACTGGCGCTGGCACAATCTCGCCAAACAAAATTTCAACTACGCCGACTACGTTGAAATCATCAACAGGATCGCAACTAACTTCACCACCACTCGCCACCGGGAAATCATCAACACCATCGTTGACACCAGGGCAGTCAATTCCAGGACAGTCAGTTCCCGGACAATCGATCCCAGGACAATCAATACCCGGGCAATCAATACCCGGACAGCCAGTTCCTGGACAGCCAGTTCCTGGACAATCAATACCTCAGCAAGATCCAAAATCTAACGTTCAAACGAGCATGCTGTTACCGAACAATAACCAACAAGAAGGTCAAAATAATGACGCCCAAGTAAAGGCTGCCAATGTGGCGCAGAATACTGGGACGATTACCGAAGTAGTCAACATCGTTGCAGAGACACTCGCCGAACCAGAAAAACTAGAAGCTCTTAGCACTCAAGAGGTCGAGCAAATTTTTGATGAACTAATAGTTACCGATCTGACGCCTGAACAGGCCGAAGAATTAGTTGAAACTCTTGTCAAGGCTCCTATTAAAGTAAAAAAAGCCTTTGAAGCGAAAGTGAATGTATTTAGTGGAGAAGTTGATGACTATGTTCCAACGAATCAGTCGATACCTGTAAGTGAGCGTAGGACACTGATTGCAGTTGGTAATACACTTGGCACGGCAGGAATGTTCCTACGAAGAAGGGAAGATTAGAAGTGATATCGAAGTTTAAAAAGATCCGTTTCGAAATCGGAAGAGTTGGATTCACCCTTGGCGCATCTTGCATCACTATCTTGACGCTCTCAGGGCAGACAAAAAAGTGGGCGATTATTTTTACAGTTATCGCACTTACTTTGCATGTAACAAATGCTGTGTTTGATTCAGATTCGAATGACAAGCCAAAGCCAATTAAATAAATAACTACTTGAAACTTTCACCATCGCCTAGTGGCATTGGTGTTGATGCAATAGTAAAAATTAAAACTAACGAGTTGTTGAATGTGATTGTGCCCAGGCGTTAGCGAGTTGCGCATAATGTCCATCGAGGGCGAGTAATTCGCTGTGAGTGCCGAGTTCGGCGATTTGTGCGTCTGCAATAACGGCAATTTTGTCTGCACGTTGAACTGTTGAAAGGCGGTGAGCCACGACAATAACTGTGCGTCCGCTCATCAAACGCTCGAGAGCATGTTCGACTTCGGCTTCCGTTCCTGGGTCAAGGTTTGAAGTCGCCTCATCAAGAATCAAAACTGCTGGATCAACAAGTGCCGCTCGAGCAAGTGCGACCAATTGCCGCTCTCCAGCCGATAATCGACTTCCGCGTTCACGAACTTGCGTGTCAAGGCCATCTGAGAATTGCGCAAAATGTTCGGTGGCACCAATTGCGGCGATCGCTGATTCAATTTCAGCGTCGGTTGCATCGGCGCGGGCAATACGCAAGTTATCGCGGATTGATCCGTTGAATAAAAAACCTTCTTGTGGCACAACGGCGATGCGGCTACGCAGCGAGTACATCGTTGCCATCTTCAAATTCACTCCGCCAAATTCGACCGTGCCAGTTTGTGGATCGTAAAGACGCGCCATCAATTTTGCCAGCGTTGACTTGCCTGCACCTGTTGGCCCGACGAGGGCAAGTTTCTCGCCAATGCCCACACTGATTGACACCTGACTGAGCGCCGGGTTATCAGCACCGGCATAGGTGAAACAGAGATTTGAAACTTTAAGTTCACCGGTTTGTGGCAGATCAATTGCCGAGTGATGTTCGTCAACTTCGGGCACAGCGTCCAAAATTGAAAAAAGTTTATTCAGCGCAGCACCAGCTGATTGCACCGTGTTGTACAACTGTGAGAGTTGCTGAACCGGGTCAAACAAACTTGAAAGCAACAACACGAAGGCGACAACCGTGCCAAGCGTGACTGTGCCGCGATGGACAAACCAACCGCCAATCCCAATCATCAATGCACTAGCAAAGACACCTGAAAATTCAATGAGTGCAAAATACCAAGTTGAAACGCGAACGCTTTTTTCGTGAGAGGCGAACAGCGAACGATTTGAAATTTGAAATTTGCGATTGACTTCGTCTTCTTGGGCGTAAGCCTGAATCACGCGGACAGTGGTTATTCCTTCTTGCAGTGCGGAAAGATTCGCCCCCACGCGCTCACGAACAACGAGATATGCCTTATTTGAATCACGTTGAAACTTGATTGATGCCAAAACCAAAATTGGCATCACAAGAAATGCAACAATCGTCAACTGCCAGCTGAGTACCAACAAAACAAGAATCGCAAATATCAGCATCAATGCTGCTGACAAGAATTGCAACAATCCAAACTGCACGAGTTCTGACATTGATTCAATGTCTGCGGTCATTCGCGCAACTAAAACACCAGCCTTGTTGCGGTCGTAGAAAGCCATTGACTGACGTTGCATCTGCTTGAAAACCGCGAGGCGCAAGACACGCAAGAACGACTCACCCGTTCTGTTGACAAGAAGAAACAGCAGTCGTCCAAATGTATAAGTAAAAAAAACTACGATCAAATAGAGAACGACTGAAGTGTTGAGTGCATCAGTATTTTTGGCTCGTATACCAGCGTCAATGCCGTAGCGCACAATTACTGGGGCCGAGAGTGTTGTCGAAGTTGTAACAATCACACAGCCAATAGCCAAATAAATTGTCTTACGAAACGGAGCGGCCATTTTGAAAACACGACCAACGATTGTGCGGGCTTGCGCCCGAGTCAGTCTGTCTTCGTCGCTGACCCCACCGGCGTGCCACATTTTATTTGACCGCCTGATTTAAAACCAAAGTATTGCGGTCAGCAGTCTTTGCCTGATCCATGTTTGCAAGTACTTCGCGATATCTGGCGTTTGTTGAAACTAATTCTTCATGTTTGCCGATTGCTGCAACTGTTGAGTCATCAATGAAAACAACACGTTGCGCCAAAGCAATCGTGCCTGGACGGTGTGCGATGACGATTGTCGTTCGTCCAGACATCACCGTGCGCATCGCATCACGAATTTCGCCCTCTTTGCTTGGGTCGACTGCACTTGTTGCATCGTCAAGAATTAACACTCGAGGGTCAGAAATAATCGCGCGAGCAATTGCGATGCGTTGGCGTTGACCGCCTGAGAGCGAAAAACCTCGCTCACCAATGATCGTGTCGTACCCATTTGGAAGTTGCAAAATAAAGTCATGTGCCCCTGCTAACTTCGCCGCCCGCTCAAGATCAGCTTGTGCGGCATTCGGCTTGGCAAACGCAATATTGCTCTTGACAGAGTCATTAAACAACACCGTGTCTTCAAAAACGACACCAATTTGCTGGCGCAGCTCACGAAGTTTGATCTTGCGAATATCAACACCATCAATAAACACATGCCCATTATTCGTGTCATAGAAACGCAATAACAGCCTGGCAACTGTTGACTTGCCCGAACCAGTTGAACCGACAATCGCGATCGACTCGCCTGCCGAAATTTCTAAGTTGAAATTCTTTAGAACAGGTTGGGTTGGGTCGTAGCCAAAATGCACATGATCAAACTTCACGGCACCGAGTTGAGTCGCAGATGAAGTTGCATTTGCCGTTGCAAATGTTTGAGGGACTTCTGGGTCTGTGATTTCTGAAGTCGTTGAAAGCACTTCATGAATTCGCACAAGTGCGGCAGCCGCACGCTGTCCGAGTGCCACGATCATGCCGATATTGCGCAACGGCCAAACCAACAATGTTAAATAAACATTGAATGCGACAAGATCACCGATCGAAATTTGCCCAGAAAGAACTCGATGTCCGCCGACCCCGAGCACACCAACGGCGCCGAGTGCGGGCAGCACATCAATGGCTGGCAAAAAATTGCTACGAATTTTGGCGGCCTTCATTGCTTCACCGAAAATATCATTGGCTTCTTTTTCGAGCTTCTTGAATTGCACCTGCTCTGCACCGAAACCTTTGACGACGCGAACCCCCGAGACGGATTCTTCGACGACGTTTGCGAGTTGGGCCTGTTCGGCTTGCACCGCAACTGAAATCGGGTGAATTCGATTGCTAAACCGCCGTGCTGAAATATTTACAAAAGGCAATGGCAACATTGCAACGATTGCTAAAACCGGGTCGGTGATAAACAAAATTGTTGCGACTGCGAAAATCTGAATCACATTTGAAAGCGTGATCGGAATCATCACAATAAATGCCTGAATCTGCATCAAATCACTTGAGGCGCGGCTCATCAACTGACCAGTTTGTGCTTTGTCGTGGTAGCCGATATTCAAACCCAGGACATGGCCAAACAGACGCTCGCGTAAAAGTGTTTCAGCCCAGCGGCTTTCGCGAAACGCAACATATCGTCGCAGTCCTGAGAGAATGCCAGTTACTACTCCGAGGCAGGCAATGATCACTGCCCAACGAAGGAGTGGGCCATTTTTTTCGATGCCGTTATTAATTGCAAACTTCGTGATCTGCGGAATCGCTACTTTAAAACTTGCCCAGGTGATTCCAATGATTCCACCGACGACAAGATTTCTGCGTTGATCGCGCAGCAAACCACGGAGAAGTTTCCATCCTTCACTTCGTTGTGTTTGCTCAAGTTCAAGCCGTGCGGAAACCTC
Organism: Ferrithrix thermotolerans DSM 19514; assembly: GCA_945885515.1. Classification (GTDB taxonomy): domain Bacteria; phylum Actinomycetota; class Acidimicrobiia; order Acidimicrobiales; family Ilumatobacteraceae; genus BACL27. The sequence goes on from CAMCZA010000064.1 coordinate 5,533, forward strand.
AGAATCAGTTTCGCTTACAGACATAAATTAACTTGCGGCTGGTGCGAGTGCTTCGGCGCAGTCCCAGAATTTAACTTCTGGATCAAAAGCCACGATTGCGAGTGACGAAGTCGTGACACCATTGTCAAAATATCGTTTGATCGTTTCGCGACATTTAGCGGCGCTGCCATGAACGAATAATTGATCAACAACTTCATTTGGTATTGCCGCAACCGCACCTTTGCGGTCGCCTGCTTTCCAGAGATCCCACATTGGTTGAAGCATTTCTGCGCGACCCAACCAACGATGAAACTCGGCGTATACAGGCACAGTCAAATATGCGGCGATTAACCGTTTTGCCGACTCGCGAACTAGTTCTGCGTTTTCACTTGGGCAAACAAAAATTCGAGCGACAATTTCGCGCTCGCCAGGGTTCTGTGATTTTTTTGCCGCATCATTGACCACGCCAACAACCTTGGTCACGTCATCAGCCGACAACCAGTTGATGATCACACCGTCGGCTTCGCGACCCGCAAGTTTCAACATTCCTTCACGCAATGCAGCAACCAAAATCTGGGGCTTGACTTCGGGGCGGATGCCGAGACGAAAGCCGTCAATATTAAATGTGTCGTATTGCTTTGTGATCTTCTCGCCGGTCAGGGCGTCTTGCAAAAATCGAACGATGTCGCGCACTTTTTTGTAAGGCTCAACAAACGGAATTGCATTCCACTTTTCAACGATCACATTGCTAGATGAACCAATACCGATCGCAAATCTTCCTGGTGCGGCATCAGCCATCGTCGCAACACTTTGTGCCATCAATGCCGGAGAACGCGTGTAAGCCGGAACGATTGCAGTGCCAAGTCGCAAGCGCGGCTCCCATGCTGCAGCCATTGCAAGCGGCGTGAACGCATCAGCGCCATCTGCTTCTGCAGACCAAATATCGGTGTACCCAAGATCAGCAAGTTTCTTGTAGTTGTCGCGTTGCTCATGCAGGTGCCCGGGCAACGGCACTGTCATTCCGGGTCGTAGTTGCATCTACTTATTATTCCACTTTCGCGCTTTACAACTTTGACTGGCGGTTGCCATGAGTGTGCCATCTTGCGCGAACATATTGACGCGGCCGTGTCCAAATCCACGTTCTATGGCGTCTATATATATGTCAAGCAACACCCATTTGGTTGGCACAAGTTTGACAATGCGGATTGTGTTGTCGAGGCTGTTGCCACCCGCGGCAAGACCAAGTGCTTGACCGATCGCCATCGGAACAAAATCACCGAGAATGCCCAGCGCAGTCGCGTCTACATCTTCGATCAATGCCGGAATGTGCGCCCACATCACAACATTGCCATCGCTAAGTGAGCCGTCAAGTTGCGACATTGCACGACCCTTGACGACACGTTGTTGAAGCGAATCATGAATTGTTCCTGGAGAATCGTGAATGTGCTGACGCGGCGGAACTTGTTCTGGTTCTGGGACAACTGGCATTTTTACAAATTGACCAGACGGTTCAAAATTGCGATCGCCAAAAGCGGCATTGACCGTAAGAATTTCGCGATCACCAACACGAGCGACCGCACGACCTTGTGTAATCTGCGGACCGTTAACGACGAGAGTGACATCAATTGTTACAAGTTCTTTTGTTTTGGCGAACGACAAATATTGTGCGGTGGCCCAAACTAAATTGCGTTGCGAAACTGTTTCGAGGGCGCTGATGCAAGCACCAAGCCCGGCACCGCCAAACAAGAACGACCCGCCCGTCGAGATGCGAATGTCTACAGGCATCTCGAACCTTGAGGTTTCGCCGACCCGATTTAATCCGAGAAAACTGCGACTATCCACCGTTCTACTCTAATAACTCAGGGTGCATCACGGACTAGTTTTGATGCGTGACTGATACACCATGGCTAGGCGACGCAGTCTCGCTTGTCGAAGCATTTCGTCGTGGCGAACGCTCACCACTTGAAGAATTGCGTGCAACCTTTGCCGCAATTTCACGAAGCAAACTCAACGCGTTTTGTTTTTTGGATCAAGAAGCCGCAGAGCGAGACGCAAAGAATGCTGATATTTCTTTGCCATTCGGTGGCGTGCCATTTGGTGTGAAAGAACTTGACGGTGTTACTGGATGGCCCGACACTGAAGCGTGCATGGTTTTTGCAGACAGAATTTCGAAGACAACTGATACGCAAGTGAATCGAATTTGTCGCGTCGGTGGTGCAGTGAAAGTTGGACAGACAAACGCGAGCGAATTCGGTGGTGTTAATTTAACGCGAACAATTTTGCACGGCGCAACACATAATCCTTGGAAACATGGTTCTACACCAGGCGGATCTTCTGGCGGCACGGCATCTGCTGTTGCTGGTGGTCTAGTAAGCATTGCAACTGGTGGCGACGGTGGTGGATCGATTCGGATTCCTGCTGGGTTCACGGGACTAGTTGGATTAAAAGCAACTTTTGGTCGCATTCCGCGCGGACCAGGTGCATCGAACGGAAACTTAACAACTGTGACTGGTTGTCTGTCGCGAAGCGTGCGTGACACGGCGCGATGGTTTGATGTTGCCAATGGACACGAAGCGCACGACCCGTTGAGTTTGCCGAAAGTTTCTGGATGGGAGGCCGGACTCGGAAGCGTTGCAACAAAAGGTTTGCGAGTTGCTGTTGTGCCGAACTTTGGCGGAGGCGTTGTTTCGCCTGCAATGTGGGAAGTGATTGAGCGCGCCGCTGAGAATTTGATTGCAACTGCTGGTTTACAACGACGCGAGTCAGTTGATGTTTCGTTGCCAAGACTTGGTGCTGCTTGGTCAATAACCGGCTCGGTTGCGATAAGAACCGCATTAAAAGATTTTTGGCCTGAATGCGCAGATCAACTGACGCCAGAAATTCGGTATGGCCAGAAGATGACTGAAAATCTTTATGGCGCAGAAGCCCGCGGAAAGTTTGAACAGCGACGGATTGTGCTCAATAACCGAATGGCACAAATTTTTAGTGAAGTTGATTTGATAATCACGGCGACTAACCCAGATGTTGCATTCAACGCCGAGGGACCGCTGCCAGATACTTTTGGCGGTCTCGTTGCTGGTGCGCGCAACAACGGCGTTTTGACGTTTCCGGCAAATATTTATGGCAACCCTGGCATTTCGGTGCCGGTTGGTTTCGTTGATGGACTGCCAGTTGGCATGCAGATCATGGCTCGACATTTCGAAGAACCACTGTTGCTGGATCTTGCTCTTGCTGTCGAGCGCACCCAACCCTGGCCACTCACAGCCCCTTAACTT
>CAMCZA010000065.1 GCA_945885515.1 Ferrithrix thermotolerans DSM 19514
ATACCTTCATTCGGCGAAACTCGAGTTTGGAATACGGGCACGGTGTTGAAACCGCTGACAAATGCGTTAACCGAGCCGATTCGTATTTGGCATCTGTTAACCCACACGGCAGGCATGACATACGGCTGGATGTATTCAGATCTTGTTGACGACATGTATCGGCGCGCTGGTTTTGAAGCAGGCGTGGCATATAAAGACTCGCTCGAAGTCGTCTGCGACAAATATGCGGCGTTGCCATTGGTATTTCAACCAGGTTCAAGTTGGAACTACAGCGTCGCTACCGACATTGTGGGGCGAGTTATTGAAGTTGTCGGCAAGATGCCACTCGACGAATTTTTCGACAAGAACATTTTTCAACCACTTGAAATGCATGACACTGGGTTTTGGGTGCCCGAAGAAAAACACGAGCGAGTTGCGTCGCTGTATCGCTATGACGAAACGAATCACAAAAAAGCAAAAATAAGTGGATTCGCCAACAGCGCGCTTGACAAACCGGAGTTTCTGTCGGGTGGCGGTGGCTTAATCTCGACTGCCGACGATTACTTCAAGTTCATTCGCATGCTAGAAGGTCGTGGTAAATCAGGCGATGTGCAACTGCTTTCGCCGAGCACTTTCGAAATGATGGTGATGAACCATTTGCCGAACAACGCCGACATTTCAACTTTCGGTCGACCACTCGGCGAAGAAATTTTCTACGACGGGCTCGGTTTTGGTCTCGGCTTCGGAGTTGTCGTGGATCAAGCCAAGACTCGTGTTGCCTGCCCGAATGGCACATTTAGTTGGGGTGGCATGGCGAGCACTGCATTTTGGGTTGACCCAGTTAACGAGATCAGCGCGATGTTTTTTACGCAGTTGATTCCGTCAAGCACATACCCAATTCGACAGTACTTACGGTCACTTGTTTACGCAGCACTAGTTGATTAACTCGCTAAATAACTCGTTTGAAATTATTTGGTTCATCTAATACGAAACCAAATTCATCAACTTTGACTTCAACTTCAGAGTTTGAAACCGAACTTATGTAGCGCCAAGTATGTTGCGTAAGTTTTGTGTACTGATGTGTTTGTTTCGTAATCCCAAGTGTTTCGATGTCGATAACTGCAACTGTCAGGGTTGCGCTGTCGCCAATTAGTAGTGGCAATCGTCGGATTGGTATGCAGTTCGTAAATGGCGTGTTCATAAAGTCAAGATCTGTGCAGCCGTCAAGTTCGGTTCGATGTGCGCCGTTCATCTCTCCCCAGCGACCGTGGCTGTCTGTACCCAACCACAGATCCGGGTCTTCAAGATCGCGAAATAATAAACACTGCTGAACCACCCATCCAGCCGAAAGTCGTAACACGAATTGCGCGTTATCGACGCCGAGAGTGCCTTCGGCCGTCCATCCTTCGTTCTCCCAACGCATCTCAATTTTGCTGATAACAGTTTCGTGTTGTGGTTTCAATGACTGCCATGACGCAGAGTGACCTGAGGCTGAAAGTGGTTGATAAGCGTTCATGTTGGCATTGATGTCCGCGTTCATATTAGGGAGCCTGTGACCATATCTATGGCGATACCGTCAGCGATGTGATTTCTCTTGGTGAAGCGCAAGAAATTGTTGTTGGCGGATGTGAGCCGTTGAAATCAGTTCTTGCAGACTGTCACCAAATGGCGGGCCGAGTTGTCGCTCAAGATGTCGTCGCTACTGAATTTATTCCACCGTTCGCAAACTCTGCAGTTGACGGTTTTGCGGTACGAGCCCAAGATGTTGGCGCTGCTGGTGTCGAACTTGAAGTCTTGGGTGTCATCGGTGCCGGGCACATTGCGAACTATTTAATCGGTGCAGGACAAGCAGCACGAATTATGACGGGGGCTCCAGTGCCACAAGGCGCCGATGCAATTGTGATGATTGAAGACGCAACAGTGCTCAGCGAAACTCGCGTACGGTGCAATAAGCCAGCGCGACTCGGTGAAGCGGTTCGCAATATTGGCGAAGATGTTCAGGTCGGCGATGTTGTATTTGCAACTGGTTCAGTAATCAACAGTGCTGGTGTCGGCGTGTTGGCGGGTATCAATGCCCGCCAAGTTTTAACTTATCCACGACTTCGAGTGGCGATGCTCTCAACTGGCGACGAACTCGTCATAAATGGTGGTTTATTAAAGCCGGGCCAGATTCGCGAAAGTAATTTAACGATGTTAGCGGCGATGATAAGTGCAACCGATTGTGAAGTTATAAATCTCGGGATAATTGACGACGACGAAGCAAAGCTTGAAAAAATCTTGCGCGAGGTTGCAACTCGCTGCGATGCCATTGTCACTAGCGGCGGTGTTGGTCAAGGCGACTTTGATGTTGTCAAGATTGTTCTTTCGCGCGTTGCGGAAATGCAATGGATGCAGATGGCGATCAAGCCAGCAAAACCATTTGCGTTCGGCAAACTCACGACTAGCGACTCACGGGTTATCCCAGTATTTGGTTTGCCTGGTAATCCAGTTTCATCAATGATTAGCTTTGAAATGTTGGCGCGTCCAGCGTTGCGCAAAATGATGGGGCACACGCAAAATTTGACTCGACCAACAGTTCGCGCGATTGTCGATAAACAGTTGAAGCGACGCCAGGATGGCAAGGTTCATCTAATGCGCGTGTTTGGAACATTCGAACCAGATGGTCGTCTGCATGTGCGCGACACAGGTCCGCAGGGCAGTCATCAACTCGCCGCAACTGCGCTTGCCAACGGTTTGGCGCTTGTCCCCGACGGCGAAGGTTTGGTTGCGGGCTCCGAAGTTGAAGTGATGTTGCTCGGCTAACTGGCCAGCAATAGGCTCAGATCATGGGATTGCATAAATGGAACTAATTGATCCGTTTGGCAGAACCGTGCGTGATTTACGCATTTCGATAACTGATCGATGCAATTTTCGCTGTACTTATTGCATGCCAGAAGAAGGCATGGCCTGGCTCGATCGCAAAGATATCTTGACTTTTGAAGAGATTTATCGGCTGGCTGCAATCTGTGTTGAGCGATTTGATGTTGACAGCATTCGGTTAACGGGAGGCGAGCCAACAGTTCGTGCTCATTTGCCCGTACTAGTCGAAAAACTTGCCGGTCTGCGAGTTTCACAAACGGCGAATTCACCTCTGGCAGGTAAAAACATAGATTTGGCAATGACCACAAACGGGGCAACACTGCGTTTGATCGCTGACGAACTTAAGTCAGCGGGCTTGTCGCGAATCAACATCAGCCTTGACACTCTTCAAAGCGAGAAGTTTTTCAAGATCACGCGCCGCGACCATCTGGCAAATGTTTTAGACGGCATCGACGCCGCGGTGCAAGCCGGCTTTGCGCCCGTGAAAGTTAATGCTGTGATTCAACGTGGTGTAAATGATGATGAGATTGTCGCCCTTGCAACTTTCGGTCGTGAAAAACAAATTGAAGTTCGGTTTATTGAATTCATGCCGCTTGATGCGCAAGGTCAGTGGCAACGCAACGATGTTGTCGGTCAAGACGAAATCGTTGCAGCGATCAATAGTGTCTATCCGCTCGAGCAAGTTGCGAGTCGAGGTGCAGCGCCTGCAGATCGCTGGAGATATCTCGACGGCGGTGGAACTGTTGGCGTGATTCCGTCGGTAACAAAACCATTTTGTGGAGACTGCGATCGTGTGCGTCTGACTGCCGAGGGTCAGTTTCGTACTTGCTTGTTTTCGACAACCGAGTTTGATTTGCGCGAAATGTTGCGCGGCGATGCAAGCGACGATGCACTTGCAGCCGAAATCAAGCGTGCAGTCGGCACGAAGTGGGCGGGTCATGCGATCGGCAATGTCACATTTGTGCGTCCAAAACGATCAATGAGCCAAATCGGCGGTTAATACGCACGACCATGTCTGACTTAAATTTTTCTCATCTAGATCCAATGGGTCGGGCACGAATGGTTGATGTAACACCAAAAGAACCGACCCACCGACGGGCAATTGCGCGATGCAAAGTTTTTATGAAACCAGCAACTACTGCTGCAATCGCCAATCGTGAAGTTAAAAAAGGCGACGTGCTTGCAGTGGCACGAGTTGCCGGCATTCAAGCATCAAAGCGAACTGCCGAGATGATTCCGCTTTGTCATCCACTATTAGTTGGCGCGGTATACATCAATTTCGAAATTGGAGATGATCACATTGCAGTCGAGGCGCAAGTTGACACGATCGATCGCACGGGCGTCGAAATGGAAGCGCTACATGCGTGTTCGGTCGCGGCGCTAACTATTTACGACATGTGCAAAAGTGCCGATCGAGAGATGGTTATCGGAGATCTGACGCTGTGGGAAAAATCTGGCGGCCGCCAGGGCTTGTACCGTCGTGAAACTGAGGGCTGAGGACTTTTGAGCACCATTTAGTGGGTTTTATAGCCTTATCTATTTCTCGCGGCTGAGAATATTTTCTAGTTTCAACCGAAGTTGCAATTCAATAGACTTATTGGACCGATGAGTAAGTTAATCCTTTTGATTCTTGGTGCGCTTTGGCTCGCAGTCCTTCTGCCACCGATGTTGCGCTCTAAAATTCTCAGCTCACCTTCGAAAGGCGTCAGCCGGTTTCAAAGCCAGACATCCTCGTTGCAGAGGTTTTCATCGGCTCCACGTGATCACATGCGCGTAATGTCCCGCGATCTTGCGCCAAATCAGCAAAGTCAGCGTCGCTCGGGATACCCACAGAACAGGCCAAACCAACAATTTCAGCGAAACCCGAGGCAAGCACCGAACATGGGCGGCCCAAGAAATCGTCAACAGAGCAATGGCCGAAGCGGAGTTCAAAACCAGGACCCTTATATCTTCGAGTTGAAGCGTCAAAAAAATCAAAAGACCGTTGTCAGCCTGACTGCTTCAACAGGCATTTCTCTGTTCTTGGCTTTAACCAGCGGGGCAATGTTATTTTTCTGGACTTTTACCTTGTCGTTCATCGCGCTTGTCGCTTTTTGTTGGTTTTTGGTTCAGCAACGAGTCAAGCGTGATCTTGCTCGTAATGCGCAGCTCTATAGCCGTCGCACTTTCTGAAAAGCCTCGAACTAGATTTCGAAGCAAGGTTTGGGGCTGTAGCTCAGTTGGCAGAGCGGTACGTTCGCAATGTACAGGCCAGGGGTTCAATTCCCCTCAGCTCCACTTAACTTGCCATAATGGCAGATATCTAAAACGACCAATTTGAAGTGAGGATTTTAAGATGGCGATGACTTGGGCTGAAGCGAATCTTGCTGTCACCGCTCCTGGTCAGATTTTTGAGCTAGTTGACGCTGAAGTTTTTGGCGTGAAGATGCGAGTGTTTAAAAATGCACCAGCAAACCTCGGCCAGATTTTTGCCGGCGCACGAGGGCATGGCGACAAAACTTTTTTGGTTTACGAAGGCGAGACATGGTCATTCGCCAAGACAATGGATCAGATTGATGCGCTTTCGAATCTTCTCGTGAATAGTTATGGCGTCAAGAAAGGCGACCGTGTTGCTGTGGCGATGCGCAATTATCCAGAGTGGGTGATGTCGTTTGCAGCCATAATTTCGGTTGGCGCAATTTCTGTATCGATGAATTCGTGGTGGGTCGAAGACGAAATGGATTTCGCGTTGCAAGACTCGGGCGCAAAAGTTTTAATTTGCGATCAGCAACGCTTTGACATCGCGGCTGCAAGCTGCAACAAACTTGGCGTCAAAGTGTTGGTTGCTCGTGCCGAAAAGCCCCTGCCAACTGGCGTTGACACTTGGCAAGAAGCTTTGGCTCCGCATTTGGTCGCGGGTCTTAAGTGTCCAGTTGTCGAAATTGCATCAGATGATGACGCCACGATTCTCTACACATCTGGCACAACTGGTCGCCCGAAAGGTGCAGTGTCGACGCATCGCGCGATCATTTCTGCACTGATGGCGTTCTCGGCGCGAAATTCGGTGCTAAATATGTCTGGCACAAAACTAAAAGAAGTCACTGGCCCCGAAGTACCAACTTCATTTATTTTGATCGTGCCACTATTTCATGTCACCGGTTGTGTGCCAGTGATGATGAGTTGTTTTATAGCTGGTCTGAAACTTGCGATCATGTACAAGTGGGATGCAGAAAAAGCACTTGAAATGATTGAGCGCGAGCAGATCACGAATTTCGTTGGCGTACCGACACAGAGTTGGGATCTCGTCAACTCGCCGGCTTTTGACAAATACGACACATCAAGTTTGCGCGCTGTTGGCGGCGGTGGTGCGCCATCGCCAACATCCTTGGTTGGCAAAGTCAATGACAAAGTCAAAAATGGCAGTCCACAACTTGGTTATGGCATGACAGAGACCAATGCCTATGGGCCAGGCATTACGGGTTCGGATTATTTGTCCCATCCAACAAGCACAGGTCGAGCAGTCTTGCCGATGCTTGTTGAGGTTCGAGATGAAAATTTGAAGCCGGTGCCGATCGGTGAGGCTGGCGAAATTTGGTTCTTTGGCCCAATGTTGATTCGCGGATATTGGAACCGTGTCGAGGCGACGGCTGAAACAATTGTTGATGGCTGGTTGCGCTCAGGCGACATTGGCCGTCTGGATGTAGATGAATTTGTCTATGTTGAAGATCGCGTCAAAGATATGATTTTGCGCGCGGGTGAAAACATTTACGGTGCCGAAGTTGAGAGCGCGATCTACGATCACCCGGCCGTGCACGAAGCTGCAGTTTTCGGTGTGCCACACGAACGACTCGGTGAAGAAGTTGGCGTCGCGATTTTGCCGAAAGCCGGCGTGGCTCTTGATCCACAAGATTTATGGAAGTTCCTTGAAGGCAAAATTGCTCCGTTCAAGATTCCTGCTCATGTCGTGGTGATGAGCGAGCCTCTGCCGCGCAATGCTGCTGGCAAGTTTTTGAAGCGCGAACTGCAACAACGCCTGTCAAAAGGCGAGATTAAAGCCGCAGTAAGGACGAAGTAATTACTGTTCTTCGGGTGGGCGAATGTGGCGAAATTGCCACAGCAATAAAAAGTCGTAAATAATTTTGAAAGCCGCGCAAATCAACAGCGGCCATGCAAAACGAGAATGATCCAGCATCCATCCTGCGGCAATTGGTGGAAGTGCCGAAGCCAAACTGCGCGGCACATTCGTGACGCTGGCTGCTGCTGCTCGCTCACTGGGCTGAACAACAGCCATCACATAACTGACACGTACGGGAACATCCATCTGGCTCAATAGCCCGCGCAGGATAAACAGTGTGACGGCGAGCCAAACATTTGGTGACAGTGCAACACCGATTAACAAAACACTTGCTGGGATGTGTGTAAAAACCATTGTGCGAACCAAGCCGATTCGTTTGGCAATACGAACTGAAAGAAGCGACGAGATTGCCGAGAGTGTTCCAGTTGCAAAAAATACAACACCGAGTGCGGTAATAGAAAGATCAAACCGTCTAAAAATCCATAATGCAAAGATTGATTGCACCGCGAAACCGCCGCCGAAAGAATCAAGACTAAATAGTGCGGCGAGTTTAAAAATAACGCGTCGCGAATCACCTAATGCAGATTTAGTACCTGTCGGTTTTGCTTGAGCCGAGACTGACATTCGTCGATAAATCGCGAAAACTATTAATCCAGCAAATGCATAAACGAAAAAAGTAATTCGGTACCCAAATAGATCAGAGAGTTGCTGGCGATGAACGAACCATAGCGGTAGTGCAGCGCACAGCGCACCGATTGAGCCGACTAATGCACCACTTAAGTTATAGAGAGCAAACATCGCCGTGCGTTGATCATCAGTTACTGACGCAGAAAGACTTGCTTGTTCAAGAGGCAAGAATGCACTTACGTCACCTGCGGATGGGTTCATTGTGCCGATTACGCCAATAATTAAAAGTACGAAAAAACTGGACGCCAAGCCAAAGGCAACACCTGTGGCCGTCATTAATAAAGCAGCCATGGCGAGCAGTCGTGCTGGCGCAACTCGGTGGCCGAAAATACCGACGAGGATCGTTGTCGCTGCTGAGCCGAGTAGAGATGCGGTGACGACTGCACCAATTTGTAAACCGCTCAGCCCGAGTGCAAGGAGAAACCCTGGCAAACTTACATAAACCATGCCGTCAACTAAGGCTCGCACTGAACGGGTGGCGACTAGCTTTCGACCATCTGGTGTCGCGGTAGATGGCACCGAAAAAAATTTAAATATCACGTAATAACGCTAGTTGACTAAATTAACGCGACTACCCAAAATCCACTAGTGTTTTGACCCGTGCCACCAGTAAATCTCACCGGTGCAAGCGGCGTAAGTCTTGACTCTCTGACGATTGGCAATGCACTAGTTGATGTTTTGGCAACTGTTGACGAAGGGTTTTTGATCCGCGAAAAAATCGTCAAGGGCTCAATGAATCTTGTCGAGATGTCAAGGTCAAAGCACCTGCATTCGTTGGTTAACTCGCGAACAGAAATGAGTGGTGGCAGTGCCGCAAACACTGCGTATGGGCTTGCCAGTCTGGGTGGAAAAGCAGGATTCATCGGAAAAATTTCGGCCGACCGTTTAGGCGAATCATTTGCCAAAGATTTAGCCAACGTTGGCGTGCAATTCTTCCCTGGCGCGACCTGCAAGACAGAAGACACCGGTCGTTGTTTGATTGTCGTAACCCCAGATGGCAACCGCACAATGAACACATTTCTCGGCGCAGCGTCACTATTGGACGCAGCGGATATCTCGCGCGAAGCAGTGCAAAGTGCGGCAGTCGTAATGCTCGAAGGGTATTTGTTTGATCGTGATGCAGCCAAAGAAGCATTTCG
>CAMCZA010000066.1 GCA_945885515.1 Ferrithrix thermotolerans DSM 19514
TCCATTAACTCCCCGATTGGCGAGAACCTTTATCTTTGTTCTTGGGGCTGCAAACCACTCAACATCTCTGATCGGCATCGAACTTGAAACAAATAAGTTCGCGTGATCAGGGATGATGTTGTAGACAGTTCGCGCAATAGCTGGTTCAGAGACCGCCGATTCTCTGGCTAGAGATTGACTAATCGCTAACTGCGCTTTACTCTCGGCAACTGACCAACTGTCCAGCCAATTTTTATCACTCATCTTGACCTTTGCGACTAATGACCTACAGATTCGTGTTATGTCACCAACAATATGTAATGAGGTTTTTAGTTCTGGATCAACAAGGTTCGGGGAACTCGTGATCACGATCTGCGGCACATCGCAAGTTGCTAGCCATGCATTGACAACTTTAGATACTGGTGGCGAACCAACTCTCAAAATTGCACCGGGTCGATGCGAGTTGGCAAATTCGGTGTCACGCAATAGAGAATCCATTGAAGCAATAACGACAGACTCGCCTTCGATCCGGGCACCACTTCGCGGATCGGCGAAAACCGGCCAACCGAGTTTTCTCGCTAGCTCTAAAAGTTGAATCGGGTCATATGAATCTGAACCAGCGATAACGACCCCGCGTTCAGTTTTGAGCAGCCGACTAAGTAACACCTTTTGCCATAATCCGATGCGTTGTTTTGACGAACGAATCTTTGGCGCCGAAATCTTTTTGGGTAACTCATTGGGCTCACCAACTAGTGGCTCGCGAAATTGAAGATTCAAGTGCACAGGTCCGCGAATTTGTCCCAAAGATTCTTTGAATACTTCCTGAGCCAAGTTTCGCCATGAGCGCGCATCACGATTGTCTGGTACGCCAGCGTTTCTGAATAACCTCACCGAATCGCCATAAAGATTCTGTTGATTAATTGTTTGGGGCGCACCAACATTCTGCAATTCGGGAGGCCGATCTGCTGTACAAATCAAAATCGGCACCTCAGCATGGTGTGCCTCAACCACTGCTGGGTGAAATTCAACTGCTGCTGTGCCAGAAGTGCACAACAGAATTGCAGGAACTCCAGATGCTTTGGCAATACCGATTGCAGCGAACGATGCACTGCGCTCATCATGAAACACGTGAACCATAATGTCGTTTCGTTTGGTCAGCGCCATCGCCATTGGAGTCGACCTAGACCCAGGCGAAATCACGGCATGTCGCACGCCACAACTAACCCATTCATCAACGAGAGTGGCGCAAAAAGTCGCCGTTGTCGCCGCCGAGGATGTCACTCCTCTATCGTGGCAGGAATGAAGCTCGAAATCTTCTCAGATGTAGTTTGCCCTTGGTGTTACATCGGCAAACGCAGGTTTGACAGGGCTGTGGAAAACCTCACATCGTCAGGGTTTGACCTGAACCTTGAGATTATCTACCGCCCGTTTCAGCTAGACCCGACAGCCCCCCTAGAAACCCCCACGCCAGTGAAAGATGCGTACGCGAAGAAGTTTGGAGGATACGAACGCGCCGAAGAGATTTTGGCACATGTGAGCAAACTTGCTCTTTCCGAAGGTATTAATTTCAATATGGATATTGCGTTACGCGCGAACACAGCTCGCGCACATCGGCTGATATCACTTTCTCAAACAACATCTCTTGACCACACCAAACTCAAAGAAGAATTGATGATCGCCTATTTTTGCGAGGGCAAAGATATTTCAAATATTGAAGTTCTGACAGAGATTGCAATCAACTTTGGGCTTGACGTGTCAGATGTAAACCAGACGTTTCAATCAGACTCAAGTATTAAGTTGCTGCAAGAGAATTTAGAGCGTGCACGTGATTTGGGCATTACTGCCGTGCCGACATACGTATTTGACGAGCAATGGTCGGTGCCCGGTGCCCAGGACAGTGAAACATTTGAGCGCATTCTTCGGCGGTTGGCCGAACAGTCAACAAGTTCATAATGCTTTCGTCATCGACGGTTGGTACTGGAGATCGAACTGCGCTGTTGCACGGTTTCACACAGACCAAAGAATCCTGGTCTCATCTTGCTGACCACTTAAGTTTAAAGTTCAAGGTAACTTCTATTGATCTGCCTAATCATGGTGACTCGACTGATATTTCCTTCAACTTAGAAACAGGCGCTAACGCAATCGTTGAAGTTGCTGGTGAATCAAATTACGTTGGTTACTCATTGGGGGCTCGATTTGCCTTGACAGCGGCTTTAGCCCAACCCAAGAAAATAAAACGACTCGTTTTAATCAGTGGTACTGCTGGGATTCAAGACAAGATTGAGCGTCTAAATCGCATCGCAAAAGACGAAGAGTTGGCGAGACATCTCGAACAGATTGGGGTTCAACAATTCATTGACGAGTGGTTATCGCTGCCGATGTTTGCAGGACTAACAAGCAGCAATAACCAGCGTGAACTTCGTTTACGTAATACCGCCATAGGTTTATCGTCAAGTTTGCTTTTGTGTGGTGTCGGTAAGCAGCAACCCTCTTGGTCGCGACTCAGCGAGTTAAAGATGCCTGTAATGGTTATCGCTGGCGCAGAGGACACCAAATTCGTTGAAATCGCCAAACGGTTAGTAGATGCAATTGGTAGCAATGCAATTTTTAAAGCAATTGCAAATACCGGACATTCGCCACACCTAGAACAACCAGAGCTAGTTGAAGTCGCGCTTGACGAATTTTTAAGTCAACCTCTAATTTGCTAGCTGATAATAATTCCAATGCTTAATAATATTGCAGTGAAAATTTGAGTTCGACCTGTGATGCCTAAAACTGGAATCAAGTCTTTACCTTTTGCCTGTTGTTGAATCTTGCGAATTGCTGGTATCGCGAGTAACAGGCCAAGCAATCCCAGCAGAGAACCTAAAAAATTCAGAGACAAAATAACCATTACTGCTGCAGTCGCAAATAACAATAAATAATAAAGCCATCGAGTACGACGATCACCAATACGAACCGCCAAAGTCTTCTTACCAGACACAGTGTCTCCAGGAATATCACGCAAATTGTTGACTACCAATAGTGCGCAGGCCAAACAACCAACTGCGACAGATGCGATCAAACTCGTGGCTGAAATAGTTTCGATTGCGACGAAAGTTGTGCCAGTTGTGGCCACAACTCCGAAAAAAAGGAACACAAAAAGTTCACCGAAGCCAAGATAGCCATACGGTTTTGAGCCACCCGTGTAAAACCATCCCGCCGCAAAGCAAGCAACCCCGACCAATAACAGCCACCAAGTTGTAGATGCCGCGAGAACAAGACCAAACACCGCCGCCACCGCGAACGCAATAAACGCTGCTCGTTTTACCGCAGTTGGGAACTTTGCCCCTGACCCAACAAGTCGCATCGGTCCGACTCTTTGCTGGTCAGTGCCGCGAATTCCGTCCGAATAATCATTTGAATAATTCACCGCAATCTGCAGCGCGAGGCTGACAAGCAATGCAAAAAAAATATTCCACAAGTTAATAGCAGCTGAATTGTCAAGTGCGTTTGCTTGTGCACATGCTGAACCAACAAGTACTGGTGCGATTGCTGCAGGCAATGTGCGCGGCCGTGCGCCAGTGATCCATATTTTCAGATTGCTTTTTACGCTTTCGCTCACACTGCCAATTTAACAAAAAACATCTACGATGTTCGGGTGCCTGCACTTGTCGCATTAGACATTAGCCCTGGGCAATTGTTTATTGATGAAATGAAGAGATCTTGGGATTCGGGCAACGCAATACTTCCGATCGACCAGCGTCTTCCACAACTTGCTAGACAACAACTAATTAAAGAATTCGGTGCGTCATACGTCGTCAATCAACAAGGCGAATCAACGAAAACTTCAGAAGGATTTCCAGTTGATCCCGGCGATGCATTAATCGTTGCAACATCTGGGTCAACTGGTGCACCTAAGGGAGTCGTCCATACCCGTGACTCAATACACGCAGCGGTAGCAGCTGGTGGCAACCGTCTCAATTGCTCAAGCACTGATCACTGGCTCTCTTGTCTTCCATTCGCTCATGTTGGCGGATTAACTGTAGTTTTGCGCGCGCTTCACTATCAATCAAAACTTACTATCGAACCTCGGGCAGACAGCACTGTTATTTCAGAGGCGCTTACTAAGGGGGCAACAATCACATCACTTGTGCCAACGATTTTGCAACGGGTTGATGTATCGGGTTTTCGCACTGTTCTTGTAGGTGGTTCAGCAGTAATCGACACGCTTCCGATAAATGCAGTCGCCACTTATGGATTATCCGAAACAATGGGCGGAGTTGTTTACAACGGTCATGCCCTAGACGGTGTCGAACTTCGGATCAGTAATAGTGGCGAGATTGAAATCCGAGGACCGATGCTGTTTCGCTGTTATCGCGACGGCACTTACTCAAAATCCAAAGATGGATGGTTTGCAACTGCGGACCTTGGAGAAATTGATGCTGCAGGCAACCTCAAAGTCTTGGGTCGCAAAGACGACTTAATTATTACTGGCGGTCACAAAGTATGGCCAGGAACAGTCGAACGTGCTCTAATGCTTCACCCAAATATTGCTGATGCATGCGTCAAGGGCGCACCTGACCCAACTTGGGGCAATGCCGTGATCGCGTGGATTGTCAGAAAAGATAACAAGAATGATTTGTCTTTGAGCGAAATCAAGAGTTTTTTAAAGGAGTCTCTGCCCGACTACTCAACACCGAAAACGATTTATTTTCAATCAGAGATTCCGCGAAATGCGCTGGGCAAAGTGCGCTACAAAGAGTTGATCCATGAGTAACCACGAACACAACGAAGAAAATTATCGCTTGCCCGGCGCATATTGGCGACTCTTTTCAGCTAGCACGGTCTCAAATCTGGGTGACGGAATCATCGTCTCAGCGGGGCCTCTCTTGGCTCTGTCAATGACTGACGACACGAGACTAATTTCTGCTGTTTCATTTGCTGCAATGTTGCCCTGGCTACTGCTTTCGCTTCCTGCTGGCGTATATCTTGATCGTGCCGATCGTCAAAAAATAATGATCAATGCCAATCTTGTACGGTGTTGTTTCTTTTTTGCGATTGCACTCGCTGCAACAACAAACACCCTGTCGATCTATTTGTTAATTGTGATCATGGCGGCGCTTGGCGTTTGCGAATTGCTTTTCGATATGAGTTCACAAGCAATACTGCCTGCAATAGTTGAACCTGATCATCTTGAGAAGGCTAATTCTCGTCTCTACATATCTCAGATTATTAGCAACGGATTCATTGGCTTGCCTTTCGGTGCGTGGATTTTTGTTGTTGCAATTGGCGCGCCATTTGCAATAAATGCGATTGCTTTATTCGCTGCAGCACTGCTAATTAGATCAATTCATATCCAGACGAAAGTCCCGGCAAAAATTGCGACAAATTCTTATTCATATGATCTTCGTCAAGGATTTCTGTGGCTTTGGTCTAATAGATTGTTGCGAACACTCGCAATCATGCTTGGGCTGGCAAATATGTGTGGCATGTTCGCCCAGGCAGTCTTCGTCAAATTTGCGCGAGACGAACTTGGACTTGGTGCCACAGGATTTGGTCTACTTCTTGCCGCTATATCTATCGGTTCAGTTTTGGGAGGGCTGTTTGGCGAGTACTTCGGCAAGAAACTTGGAATGACAACTGCGATTTTGGGCTCATATTTTGTCTTTGGATTATCCGATGCGATTCCTGGATTGTTTCCCCAAATCTGGGCAGTTGCGCTCGGCGGCGTCATCATGTCGATCGCTGGCACGATGTGGAATGTGATCACTGTCAGCGCGAGGCAAAGACTCATCCCTGCAGAACTATTTGGTCGAGTCAATAGTGTCTACCGATTCATCGGCACCGGCACAACCGCTATCGGTGCACTTATCGGAGGGCAGATCGCATTTAAGTTCGGGTTGCGAGCAACCTATTTAGTTTCAAGCGCAATCCTGCTGACGGCCTTCTGTATCTTCGGTCCAATATTTTTAAAAACTAGCAAAAGTTACATCGAACCTGATCGAACCCCTGCACCACCGTCAATTACATAAGTTTCACCGGTGATCCATGAAGCAAGATCAGAACAAAGAAATAACGCCAGGTTTGCAATGTCTTGTGGTTCGCCGAGTCGTTTAGTTGGCAGAGCCGCTGCAAGTTTGTCACCAAAATTTTCAACGAGCACCGAAGCGAACATTGTTTTAACAAGTCCCGGCGCGATTCCGACGACACGAGTTGGCCCTAATTCGCACGCCAACTGGCTGGTTAGATGAATTATTGCTGCCTTAGTTAAGTTGTAAACACCTAATCCTTGTTCGGCGCGCAACCCACCAACAGAGGCAATATTCAGAATCACACCAGGTTTGTCCTTCATCGATGCATTCCATACTGCTTGGCTCCAAAAAACCGGACCCTTCAAGTTGACTTGAAATGTTTTATCGAAGCGCGACGAATCTACGCCCAAGGTGTCGCCGTAATACGGATTTGTCGCCGCGTTATTCACGAGAATGTCAATTTTGCCGAATCGTTGAATTGTCGCCTCGACGCAAGCTTGACCTTGTTCTAAATCACCAGTATTTGCTGCGAACACGGCAGTCTCGCCATCAATTTCATTTGCCACCGCGCGTAGTGAATCTTCTTTTCGTGATGTGAGCATTACTTGTGCTCCAGCCTCAACGAAAGACTTAGCGATTGCTTTGCCAATTCCTCTTGACGCACCAGTTACTAACGCTGTCTTGCCTCTAAGTGAGATTTCCATAACTTAAGACTAATGCTGTTTAGGGAGTGCCGAAATTCTTACCGATTGAATCCGTCGACCGTCAAGTTCTTCAACGCAAAATCGCAACTTATCAAGAACAACAAATTCACCGGCTTCAGGGACATGGCCCAACAGGCCAAACACAAGTCCACCAACGGTGTCATATTCTTCTTCGCTGATTTCACTTTCAAGAACCTCGTTAAGTCGATTAATCGTTGTTACACCGATTACAAGCCAATCACCATTGGTTTGAAGTTGCACCGAAAGATCATCATCGTCATGTTCGTCGCCTATCTCACCCACCAACTCTTCCAGACAATCTTCCAAGGTCACAAGACCTGCCAATAAACCGTATTCATCGGCAACCATTGCCAAATGAAATTTTTCTGCCTGCATCTGGCGCATCAAATCTGAGACAAGCTTCGTCTCAGGCACTACTTCAACAGTGTGCAGCAATTTCTTGATTGATTCGCTTCCACGCCCTGACCGATCAGCCGCGAACAAATCTTTCGCAAAGACGACTCCTACTAGATCATCTTGGTCATCGTCATCTGCTCGCAAAACTGGAAGACGACTCAGCTGGTTGTCAACAATTATGTCTAAGGCCTTTGAGACTGTTAGATCGTCGTTGATACTGACAATGTCCGGTCTAGGAATCATGATTTCACGCACGACAGTATCGCCAAATTCAATTACGGATTCAATCAGTTCTCGTTCCTCATGCTCAATGACCGAGTCCTGAGCAGCGGCTTCAACAATCCCAAGAAACTCTTGTTCACTGATGAAAGGACCTGCTGCTAATCCTTTGCCGCGAACAATTAGATTCGTGAGACTTATCAACCAACGCGACATCATCTGAAGAGGCAAAAATCCAACGATCGCTGTAACTGGTCTGGCGGTAATAGTCGCGCCGCGAACTGGATGAAGCAAACCATATGTCTTTGGTACTGCTTCTGCCAGCACAAAGAAAATAATTACATTAAGTGTCACTCCAATAATGACACCAGCGGCACCGAAAAGTCTTCCTGCGACCACTCCGGTCAAAGTTGCTTGGACAGTCTGAAATATATTTACGGTCAGCAACAGTGGATTAATCCAACGAGTTGGCTCAGCAGCAAGTTTCAAAATCAGCTTTGCACTTTTGGCATTTTCATCAACAAGTGCCTGTGCTTTTTGCTTAGTGATTCGAGACAGACTCATCTCCGCCAGCGACAAGAAAATTAGGCCAACCAATAGAACCCCGATAGTTATAAGCATCCAAACATCGCTATTAGTAGGCACTCTCGACAAAATCACAGTTCGTAAACCTTACGAAATGAATCTGGCATTGTTGCCCGCCAATGATGGAGCTCTAGCAATTCACGCTCACGTTGTTGCATCGTGTCAGCTTTATCTTGTGTATCGTGGTCAAATCCAAGAACATGCAACACTCCGTGAGCAATCAATAGAGCAACTTCATCTTCAAAGTTTCCGGCGTGTTCTGACGCTTGGCGATTCGCAACTGCTGGGCAAACAATCACATCGCCAAGTAAAATCGGAAGTTCGCCAAGGTCAAGTGAAGGTCGTTCTGGTCCCCGAGAGATTGCGCCAGGCCCTGGAGAGTGTGTTGCCTCAACTGCATCTAAAGGGAAGGCCAAAACATCTGTTGAACCTAGCTTGTTCATATATTGCTCGTTTAGTCCGGCAATTGTAGATTCAGGCACGAACATTAATGTGAGTTCAACTGAGCCTCGCACGCCTTGTGTGCGAAGAATATCTTCTGCCAACTGTCGCCACCTCGCAGCATCAATCGAGCAATCAGACTGTTCGTCAGCACAGAAGATCTCAATTTCCCCATCGCCACCAACTGTTCGTGGGCCCGTGCGTTTTACATGGGGCTCAGGCACGACTACTAGCCCAAC
>CAMCZA010000067.1 GCA_945885515.1 Ferrithrix thermotolerans DSM 19514
GGTCAGGGACTTTCAAATCTCGATTACGCATACATTGCGGCTGAACTCGGCAAAAATCCGATTGCTTCCGAATGTTTGAATTGCAGTGCGCCAGACACAGGCAACATGGAAGTTCTTGAGCGAGTTGGCACACCTGAACAAAAAAAGCAATGGCTTGAGCCGCTGATGAATGGCGAAATTCGCTCGGCATACGCGATGACTGAGCCAGATGTGGCTTCATCCGATGCAAAAAATTTGGAGTGTCGCGCTGTTCTTGACGGTGAAGAGTGGTTAATTAACGGCGAGAAGTTTTATATTTCGGGCGCGGGAGATCCGCGTTGCAAGATTTTGATTTGTATGTTGCAGACAAGCCCCGATGGGCCGCCGCATGGTCGTCACTCGCAAATTTTGGTTCCAATGGATACTCCTGGCGTCGAGATTCTTGGAGCGATGCATGTATTTGGCGAAGATGACGCACCGCATGGTCATATGCATTTGCGCTTCACTGATGTGCGTGTGCCGAAGTCGAACATGCTGCTCGGTGAAGGTCGTGGTTTTGAAATTTCGCAAGTGCGCCTCGGACCGGGTCGAATTCATCATTGCATGCGTTCAATTGGCGCCGCCGAACGCGCACTTGAGTTGATGGCTCGTCGCGGACTCAGTCGTGAAGCCTTTGGCAAGCCGATTGCTCGTCTCGGAAAAAATACCGAGGTTATCGGTAAGGCACGAATTGAAATTGAAGCGATGCGATTGATGGTGTTGCGTGCGGCAAAGGCGATGGATACGACGGGTAACGCCGAGGCTCGTGTTTGGGTGAGTGCGGTTAAGGCAATGGTGCCAGAGCGGGTTTGCAAAATCATTGATGAAGCAATGCAGGTTTTTGGTGCGACAGGTATTTCACAGTGGACACCGCTCGCCAGAATGTATGCAGGTCAGCGCACACTTCGACTTGCCGATGGCCCCGATGAAGTGCATTGGCATGTCGTTGGTCGTGCCGAACTCGCGCGTTATGAATCTGACACTTTAGGAAATAATGTAGATTCAGCAAAAATAAAAGGAGCAAAGTAATGGATCCAGCAGTTAGCACATTCGGTCTTGAGCCGATGTCAAGCACAGTTTCGGGGCCAAATGTCGGCGTGACTCTTGCACAATATGTAACCCCACTTGGTTCGCGTGCATTTATCATTACCGATGCTGGAATCACTGCAACAGGAATTGTCACGCCGATCACCAATGCGTTGACAACTGCCGGCATGAAGTGGCAAGTGTTTGATCAAGTTTCACCAAACCCAACTGATATCAATGTTGCTGCCGGTGTCGCAGCGATAAATAAGTTCGGTCTTGACGGCACAGTTGTGGTGTTAATTGGTGGCGGTTCAGTAATGGACTGTGGAAAATATATTGCGTTGGCCGCTCCGAACGGTGTCGACCATGTTGGCTTGGCATTTGCTCCAGATTTAGACGCAAATGATCGAATTGATTTTTCGACACTTGCGCCAAAGGCCAGTGCGTCAAAGCCAGGTTTGCCAACAATTGCGATACCGACAACTTCGGGTACTGCATCAGAGACAAATGGTGGCGGACTAATCACCGACACGATGACCAATCCCGCGAACCATCGCAAACTTACATTCAGCAACCCGTCGGTTCGTCCAAAAACAATTTTGTTAGACCCGACGCTGACAGTCGGCATGCCTTCGAAAGGCACGGCCGCTTGCGGTATGGATGTGTTAACTCACGCAATTGAGTCGTATACATCGGTGCAGTCAAACCCATATGCAGATGCTTTGGCGTTGCATGCGATTCGTTTAGTTGCAAAATATTTGCCGACTGCAGTGACTAATGGCGCCGATCTTGACGCACGAGCCCAGATGCAACTCGCATCGCACTTGGCTGGTCGATCATTTTCGAGTGGCCCGCTACTCGGTCTTGTGCATGCAACTGGACACCCAATTTCTGGGCAGTTGCACCAAGCACACGGACAAACTTTGGCAACGATGTTGCCACATGTTATGCGCTTTAATCGCGACGCACAAGGTATCGCCGAGCGATATGCAAATGTGGGTCAAGCATTAGGCAGCGAACTCGACCCAGAAGCAGCGATTGCAGCAGTTGAAAAACTTTCAAAGACTGTTGGCACGAATCGTAAACTTAGTGAACTTGGCGCAACGAGTGACAATATCGCGGCGCTTACGCAAGATGCTTTGCGCGATTTGATTATTTTAAACACTCCGCGTTACCCAACTCGCGGTGAGATTCACGAACTCTACGCCAAGGCGCTTTAAGTAATTTAGTTTTCTAGCGAGTCGGCAGTTAATGGTTTAAGCGCAACCCAAGATTGTTTTAAACCAGGGTGCAAGTTCAGAGTTTCAACTTCTTCAATTGACGACCACTTAGTTGCAGTTGATTCTGGGTTGGCGATGTGAGCGCCTGCATCACTCATTGAGTGCGCGATAATCGTGTCGTAACTCCATGGACCATGGTTGTCAGAAAAAATGTGTTTAACAGTCAACGCAGCAACTTCGATTCCCATTTCCTCGTGAGCCTCACGTAGCGCTGCGGTCACTGAATCTTCGTGTGAATCTTTTGCACCGCCAGGCAGCGCCCATGTTCCGCCGCCGTGTGTCCACTCGGCTCGGAGTTGCAACAAAACTTGTGGTTGTGGTGTATCACGCCGCACAAGCAATAACCCAGCAGCACCAAATCGCCCCCAATGGCGAAACCCACAGTCGCAATCAACCCAACCGTCGCCGTCGCGTAATCCCATGACCGATAACAGTATTACGAAACGATGTCTAACGCGACTGCCGATTTTGGCACGACATTGCGAATATGCCAATTGTCGCCTGCCAAGATTCGAGCGCCAGCAATTAACCCGAGCATAATTACGCCGGTGCCGATAAATGTTGTCGCGCGACCAAGGTGATCGTAGGCAACACCCGCGAAACTTGCGGCGACGCCACCAGCCAGAGTTTCCATGCCACCAAGCAGACCTTGTGCCCCTGCTTGTCGTTCGAGCGGTGCGCTGGTGCCGACGGCGACGCCTGCGCCGGTTACAAAAAAACCATCATTGGTTGAGTGAAAGAAAAATACAACCATCATCAGCGCTGGTGTTGGCATCAAGCCGTAACCAGCCATAAACAAGGCGCCAAGAATCATGCCGAAACTTCCTGCACGGTAAGGCCCAATGCGCTGCACGAATTTTCCGCCGAATGGACCCAGCAAAATTAGTGGCAGAACGAACACAGAAACGCCGACGTTGGCCATCCATTGTGCGGCCTTGAGGTCATCCATCATTAAAACCCACAGTGAATCGAAAACCCCGATCATGAAGAAAAGGGCGACGCCGATCAAAATGCCAGAGGCGATAGCACGATTTTTTAACAAGTCGATTGCGAATCTTTCGGTTGGGTGGTTTTCTTTTGCCGTCTCGGGGACCTTGATGCGACTAATGACGATCACGAACAATGAAATTGTGGCGGCGAGAAATATAAATGGGCCAGGAATACCAAATGGTGCAGTTAGCACAACCGAAAAAACTGGACCAGCGGCGAAACCAGCAACTTCAAAAGAAAGAATTCGACCAAGGTTGCGCCCAAAGTTTTCTGGGTCGGCGACGATGATTACCCGGCGCAGCGCTGGAAGGGCAGCACCGGCACCAAAGCCCATGATGATTCTCGATACGAGAAGAATCAAAAATGTTTCGCCAAACGCCATGCCGATGCAACCAATTACCTCGAGACCGAGACCCAAGATAATTAATCGCCGAGCCCGACCGCGATCGGCCAGTGGGGCGATGCTGACTTGTCCGAGAAAAGAAGTGAAGAAGCCCACGCCGACGATGAACCCAAGTGCCGATTCGGCGATGCCGAAGTTGTTGCGATAGTCATCAAGCATCGTGAACATCACGCCGTAAAGGCATGATGATGTGCCAATTGCAAAAAGCAGCGTTATCACAATTCGCTGTTTATTCACTGCATTATTCTACCGTTTCAAAATGTCGCACTAGTTGCGTAAGACTGCACACTATGCAAAACAGCGAAAGAAAGATCAGCACCGCACAACCACTTGACTCGTTGATTGGTGGCAAGTGGATTAGTCACAATAAAAAAATTGATGTGATTAATCCAGTAGATGGTTTAGTACTTGCAAAAGTTGCAAGCGCAACTCCAGATGATTGTTTGTCTGCTGTTGATGCTGCACAAAATGCATTTGCATCATGGAAAGCGACTGCGCCACGCGTGCGAGCCGAAATACTGCGCAAAAGTTTTGAGATAATGATCGCCGAACAAGAGTCACTGGCTCGATTGATCACTCTTGAAAATGGCAAAGTGCTGAGCGATGCCCGAGCCGAAGTTGCGTATGCCGCCGAGTTTTTTCGTTGGTTCAGTGAAGAGGCTGTGCGCATTGATGGCGACTACCGTCGCGCACCCGGAGGCGCAAATTGGTTGATGGTGTCGCGACAACCTGTCGGTGTTGCGTTGCTCGCAACCCCATGGAACTTTCCTGCAGCAATGGCGACTCGCAAAATTGGTCCGGCGTTGGCGGCAGGTTGCACGGTTGTTTTAAAACCTGCCAGCGAGACGCCTTTAACTGCGCTTGCTATTGCTGAAATAATGCAACGCGCTGGCGTGCCAGATGGCGTTATCAATGTTGTGGTGCCGAGTCCTTCAGGCCCAGCCGTTAGTGCGATGTTGCAGTCGGACAAGATTCGCAAACTCTCGTTTACTGGCTCGACACAAGTTGGCGCGTTACTTCTTGCCCAAGCTGCAGAAAAAATTATCAACTGCACGATGGAGTTGGGTGGTAATGCGCCGTTTGTTGTTTTTGAGGACGCAGATATTGCAACTGCGATAGACGGTGCGATGTTGGCCAAGATGCGCAACGGCGGCGCGGCCTGCACGGCCGCCAACAGATTCTTCGTTCACGAAAAAGTTTATGATGAATTTACCGATGGGCTCACCGCACGAATGAGTGCGCTCGTGTTGGGCGATGGGCTCGACGCAAACACAACTGTTGGGCCATTAGTTTCAAAGTCACAGCAACAACAAGTGTCAAAGTTGGTCGAAGAGGCTAAAAGTTTTGGGGCAAGAGTTTCGTGCGGCGGCAACGCATCAACCGATGGTTCTTTCGGTTACTTTCCAACAGTGCTCACAGATGTTTCATTTGACGCACTAATTTTGCGGACAGAAATCTTCGGACCAGTTGCGCCACTAGTTCGGTTTAAAGACAGCGATGACATTTTGTCGCACGCGAATAATGTCGAGCATGGACTGGTTTCATATGTCTACACGCGTGATCTCGGACGCGGTATGCGTTTCGCAGAATCACTCGAATCTGGAATGGTTGGCTTGAATCGCGGGCTAGTTTCAGACCCTGCTGCACCTTTTGGTGGCGTCAAACAATCTGGCCTTGGTCGTGAAGGAGCCCACGATGGATTATTGGCTTTTCTTGAAACCAAATACGTTGCGGGAAACTGGTAAAAAATTTATCGGCGCGGCGTTTTTCGCGCAATGCTGACTGCCCACCAGATAAGCGGAATTTGAAACGGCAGTCGCAAATAGGCAACTAGTTGCTGTGAAAGTTCGCGATCGCGCCAGTCGTAGGCCATATATATGTTTCCTGGGTAGACGGCCAAAAAAAGTAATGCTGCTCCCCATCCTGCGAGTCGTCGCGTGCGCGGAATAAATAAACCTATTGCCACAGCGAGTTCGGCAATTCCGCTCGCATATGTATAGAAAGTTGCATCACCTGGCAACCAAGGCGGGATAAGAGGGTTGAATTGGTCGGGCACGACGAAGTGAGCAACGCCAGCAGTCCCTAGAAATGTCGCAAGAATTTGTGCCGAAAACGCAGAGATTTTTTTAACATTCGTTCATAATGCCACGAATCGGGCACAAAATCTGAGACAATGTTCAACAGTCAATAATTTTTTGGAGATACAAATTGGGCGAAATCACCGACACGAGAACAAACTGGTTAGACCCAAACCAACTTGAACTAGTGCGCGGTCAAGTTCCACTCGTATATATAGACGCAATCCCCGTGCGGGTAAACGAACTCGGTATCGTCACACACGTCGGGATGCTTCTTCGACAAGCCCCAGACGGATCAATTTCGCGCACGGTAGTTTCGGGACGCGTACTGCTCAACGAACGAATTCGTGAAGCATTGTTGCGCCATCTCGAAAAAGATCTTGGTTCAATGGCTTTGCCGAATATTCCGCTCAATCCTGCACCATTTACGATAGTTGAGTATTTTACAGATCCGGAGATAAGTGGCTTTCACGACCCACGACACCACGCGGTGAGTTTGGCATTTGTTGTGCCGGTTTCGGGCGATTGTCAACCATCGCAGCAAGCCCTTGACCTTGGCTGGTATACACCGGAGCAAGCAACAAGCGACCAGATGAAACTTGAAATGACAAGTGGTCATGACCGTTTGATACGACTCGCGTTGGCATCGGTCGGCGTGTTGCCTTAGTAAAACCTTCTTTTGATGGCTTTATAACTTACTATTTGTCAATGCTTTTTAAATCAATGCAACATAGTGCTTCTGCACTACGAACCGCATTGATCGGACAAAAGATGTTGAAGTTCAAAGCCAGAGAGTCACTTGTCGTTAGTCCAAAAATTGGTCGCACGATCGAAGAGTTGCGTGTCGAGAATCAAACTCTAGAAGTTATTTGGGATGATGGACTTGTGCTTCGGACAAAGATGGGTTTGAGGGGCTCATGGAAAATTTTTCATGAAGGCGAAAGTCGGGGAGCAACAAAGCGAACCGCCCAACTATTGATTGGCGTCAACGGGTTTTCGGCAGTGTGCTCTGGCGCGGTTGAAATTGAGGCGTACCACGATTTTGATTTGCGTCGACATCCGATTCTTGGTCGACTTGGCCCGGATTTGTTAGATCCAAATGTTGACCTAGAGGAATGCGTCAATCGGCTGATGGGATATGAAAACCCAAATGAAACTATCGCAGAAGTATTGCTTGACCAGCGAGTAGTCCGCGGAATCGGAAATGTTCATCGCTGTGAAATACTTTGGGCATGCGAGTTACATCCGTGGGCAAAAGTCAGTTCGCTTAGCCGCATTGATTGTCAGGAAATAATTTCACTTGCAGCAGGAGTATTGCGAACGAATTTCGAGCTTTCAACAGCCGAACTTGCTGTCTACGGCAAACACGGAAAAATTTGTAGCCGATGCAGTGGGCAAGTGCGCGTCACGCATCATGGCGAGGCAAATCGTGTGCTTTATTGGTGTGTTGATTGCCAAGTTCGACACACCGATGTCAATTCACTTGGAAATGTAATTGACCACGATGCACCGCGCGGGGTTCACCCGGCCGAACATCTGTATCTCTCAGAATTGGCGAAAATTAGAAAATCAGTTTGAGGCTATTGCAGCAATAATATTTGTGCGTGTCGCACGCCACGCCGGAAACACAGCAGCAACCACGCCGATCACAAAGGCGCCAACCAAAATTATGAACGTGTTGGCGATCGGCAACGTAAATGCACTGAAGCCTGAGTCGTTGAGCGTTACGACGATCACGATGCCGGTCAAAATGCCGAGCACCACACCAGTTATCGCGCCAAACAACGAAGTAATGACGCTCTCCCAACGCACCATCGTGCGCACTTGCGAGCGAGTCATACCCACACTTCGCAACAAACCGATTTCACGTCGGCGTTCGAAAACCGACAACAACAGCGTGATGATGATGCCAACAATTGCGATGATCACCGACAAGAACAACAAGCCATAGATGAGTGCGAGAAATTGATCGACCTGCCCCGCTTGAGTGTCAATGTATTCGTCGCGGCTTTCAAGTTTGCCAATGCCGAGGTCTTCGCTGACCGCCGAGATCGCAGTTCGCGCACTTTCGTTGCTGACACCTTTGGCGGCCTTGATGTATACGAAACTGTCAAACAGCGGCGTATTTGATCCTTCAAAAAGTTCGCGACTAACCGCATAGTTGCCGTATGCATCTGTGTACGTGCCGGCAACCGTTAGCTGCATCGACCGACCATCGACGAGAGTCACTTGCACGCTAGAACCAACAGTCAGATTTTTGTCGAGCGCCTTGTCAGCCTCGACAAGTATTTCATTTTTGGCCAGACCTTGTTGCGTGCCTTCGACCATTTCAAGGTCGTATAAACCATCAGAAGTTTTTGGATTAAATACCAAGACGAACGGCGATTCGTCGCCAACTTTGGCAGCGATGAAACCGACGCCAGTGGCTTGATCGACTTCGGCAAGTTGCGTGAGTTGATCGGTGATAATGATCGGTATGCCACCAAAACCACGACTGTTGACGCTGAGCGCGTAGTCACCACGAAATGAACTGCCGATTGATTCACGAATTTCACTTTTAATGCTTGCTGCGAGTGCGGTAAATGCCGTAACGAGTGCGACACCAATTAGAACTGGCGCCGCAGTGCGAGCGGTGCGCTTCGGGTTACGCGCCGCATTTTGCTGAGACATCGCACCTGTTACGCCACGAAATGCCGAAACCGGTTTGCCGAGCAGAACAGCGACTGGTTTTGAAAG
>CAMCZA010000068.1 GCA_945885515.1 Ferrithrix thermotolerans DSM 19514
TTAGTTTACGCGGATTGAGCAGTTACTCGCTCAACGATTACTCGCGAAGACCCACCAGGCTGCATCGTCACTCCGAGCAAAGAGTCACCTGCTTCCATCGTGCGCTTTTGGTGACTAACAATGAGTAGCTGCGCCTCTTGACGAAACTCTTGGACAAGCGCTAAAAATCGATGCAAGTTAACGTCATCGAGTGCCGCTTCAACTTCGTCCATCACATAAAACGGTGAGGGACGACTTCGGAAAACTGCAAATAAATACGCCAGTGCCGTCAGCGATCGCTCACCACCTGAAAGTAATGAAAGTTTCTTAACATTCTTACCGCTTGGTTTTGCTTCAACGTCAATTCCACTGTTCAGCAAATCATCCGGATTTGTAAGAGTCAAACGACCAGTACCGCCAGGAAACAACATCGCGAATAGTTTGGTGAAGTTGTCACGAACATCGGCATAAGCGGCCGCAAAATTACTTTGAATTTCTTGGTCAACTTGCTTGATAACTTTCATCAATTCGCGGCGCGAGTTTTTGACATCTTCAAGTTGTTCTTCCAAAAAAGTATTGCGCGACTGCAACTCGGTGAACTCTTCTAACGCCAGCGGATTAATTGGACCCATCAGCCGAAGTTCGCGCTCAAGTTCTCGCTGGCGCGCAAGCGGGTTTGTGCCCTCGGGTAATTCTGGCAACGGTGTGTCAATCGCCCGCTGTGGCTCAACCTCAAGATCGCGACGCAGTGTGTCGATTGCGCCCTCAAGACGGACTTTAACCTCAGATTCTTCGAGTTCAATTCGACGATTGCGTTCGCGCAGTTCTTCAAGTTGCTTTTCATGAGCCGTTCGCTGGCGACGAGATTCGTCAAGGCGTTGTGAAATGTCTCTGACCTCAGAGCTTTGCCGACGACGCAATTCTTGTAGTTCCGTTTGTCGAATTTCAAGCGAACCTACATGGCCCTCGACAACACTTGAAAGCCGCACAACAGCACCTAAAACTGCTTCAACTCGACTTCGATGCTCGGCAGCGGCACTTCGCGCTCCTTGGTCGGCCTGTAATCGAGACTCAAGTTCGGCTATTCGTGAATCAAGAAAACCTTTTCGCTCACGCAACCCGACTATTTTTGCGTCGAACTCACGACGACGCAAACTAACTGATGAAGAACGGTTATCAATGTCGTCTTGCGATGAGCGCACACCAGACAATCGCTCGCGCACACTGGCAACCTCAACGCGCCGCAAATTGAACGCTGTCTGTGCGAGATCTAATGCGCTACGACTCGCCACCGCTCGTGCTTCAGCTCGTTCTAGCGCTGCCGAAGTTACGGCGTTTGGCCCGACTCGCAACGATGTCGTTGCTAAACGATCACCTTTACCTGTGACCACAACAACATCTGGTCGCTCAAGCACAATCTCGACACCACGATCAAACAAGTCAACGAATACAACTCGTGCCAAAAGTGCATCAAGCAGAGAATTGATTGCCGCTGCGTTCTCGCCGGCGCGAGCCCGAACAAATGATCTCAAAGAAGATGCGCCCTGCACTGCTACTGGAGCAACTTTCGTTGTCCAATCTCCGAGCGCAACGACCGCACCCATTGCATCCGAAGATCGCAATCGCGAAAGCACATCGCGCGCAGCCTGAGAATTCGTCATCACCATTGCATTCAGGGCATCAGCCAGACCTGCGTGAACGGCATCTTGCCAATCACTGTCAACAACAATTAGTTCACTGAGTGCACCAAGTGCGCCAGTTGCATTTGCCAGCGCGCCGAGACTTGATGAATTTGCCGCTACCGACGCTCGAAGAGTTTCGACACGAGCAGTATCGCCAGATGATGCTGCAACGGCTGCAACTAGAGCAGCATTCGCAGAATCAAGTGCGTCCTCTGCCGATCGCACAGCTTGTGCTGCTGACTCGGCGTCTTGGGCGCGGTCTGCCACCAGCGCCGCTTCATCGCGCGCTAAATCAAGTTCTTGTGCCGAAGATTCTGCAAGCGCAGTGGTTACCCGTACGAGTTCTTCGCGGGCAGTTGCCGCATCAGCCTCAAGCGATGCAACTACACCAGCGTCCATCAACTGTCCGCGGTCACGCTCAACCGACCGACGACGCTCTGCAAGCACGGCAACCTGTCCGCGTGCGCGACCCAGCAGTTGCTCGACACGAACAAGGTCATCGCTCGTGCCAGATTCTCCGCGCGCGGTGAGTTCGGCTTCGTCAGCCATAACCGCAGTGTCAAGTCCTGAGAGTTTCTGGCGCAAAAGTTTTTCGTTGGCCTCGCCATCGACCTTTCCAGTTGCATTATTTTGTAGTCGAGTTTGAAGTGCAAATATTTCTCGACCCGAAATATAAAGCTGCAGCGTCCGCAATTCGGATGCAATCGCTCCATGCCGACGAGCCGAGTCTGCTTGGCGCTCTAATGGTCGTAATTGTCGCCTTACTTCACGCAACAAATCTTGAGCCCGCAACAAATTTGCTTCGGTGCCTTCTAGTCGTCGCTCGGCTTTTTCTTTTCGCTTGCGATGTTTCAAAACTCCAGAGGCTTCTTCGATTATTGCGCGACGATCTTCTGGTCGGGCATTTAACACGGCATCAATTTGTCCTTGACTTACGATTACGTGTTGCTGTCGACCGACGCCAGCGTCCGACAAGAGATCTTGAACGTCGAGTAGCCGACATTGAGCACCATTGATCGCATACTCACTTTCGCCGCTACGAAACAAAGTTCGACTTACGGTGACTTCTGTGAATTCAATCGGCAATAAGCCCGCCGAGTTATCGATCGTCAAGATCACTTCGGTGCGACCAAGGGCCGGGCGCTTTGAAGTGCCCGCGAAAATCACATCATCCATTTTTTGGCTGCGTACCGAAGACGGTGCTTGAGCACCCAGCACCCACGCAATTGCATCCACAACATTTGATTTACCCGAGCCGTTCGGGCCGACCACTACGGTCACGCCGGGCTCAAGTTGCATCACCGTTGTATCAGCGAAGGATTTGAAGCCTTTAAGGGTTAAAGATTTTAGAAACACTCAGTCGCCGAGATTAGTTCATTTTGCGGGATTTTGCCCCAAAATTAGTGCTGGCAAAAAGAGCAATAACAAGTCGTTCGACCAGCCACAGTAGTCATCAAAATTCGACCCTTTCGGCAACTCAGACAAGGCATTCCGGCTCGCCCGTAGACCTTGTGCTGATCTTGATAGTTGCCCGTCTTGCCATCTAAATCAACATATTGCGTGTCTTTGAGCGTGCTCCCGCCCGCCTCGACGGCGTGATTCAACACTTTTAAAATCGCCGCGTGCAACCCGAGCAAAGTTGCATTTGTCAGACGACCGGGCAAGCGATCTGGGCGAAGTTTGGCCAAGTGCAAAATCTCGTCAGCATAAATATTTCCAATTCCAGCAATGTAGTGCTGATTAAGCAAAAGTGCTTTTAAGTTTCCACGTCGATTTTTAAACAACCCTCGCAGAGTTTCAGGCGTGAAGTCGTCGACTAATGGGTCAACTCCAAGATTTGCCAAGTCGGGCATCTGAGTTTCAATTGAGTCAGGATCGAATACGACGACCTCACCAAATGTTCGCGGGTCAACAAACCACAATTCACTCTCAACACAATCATTTTTCGCCAAATGCATCACCACATGGGTGTGCAGTGGACGCAACGCATTGGGTGCGGCGATGATTAGTCTTCCGCTCATTCGCAGGTGCATCATCAGTTTTTGCCCTGAATCTAGATCGCAGATCAAATACTTTCCGCGACGCGAAACCTTTAGAACTTGTACTCCAGTCAGGCCATCAATCAATGCTTCGCGACTAGTGCGCCGAACGGTTCTCTCACGACCAACTTCAACTTTTACGATCGTTCTGCCAACAATGTTTTCTTGCAATCCTCGACGAACAGTCTCAACTTCTGGAAGTTCAGGCATCTTGACTGCGTCAGAACTGCTTGCTAACTCGTCTGCAAAGTGCTGCAGGCCTGTTGGGCTGCTTGCTCTTCAGCAACTTTCTTCGATCGGCCACTGCCGGCACCCATCCATTCATCACCGATATAAACAGCAGCGAAAAATATTTTTGCGTGATCTGGCCCTTCGTCAGTGACGCGATATTCAGGAACCGTACGACCTAATTTTGCCGACAGTTCTTGTAATTGTGATTTCGCGTCAAGCTGTTTCAGCGCAGAAATTGCTTCGTCAATTGATTCAGATAACAGAGATGAAACAATTGCGTAGACCCGCACCGAGTCTGAGTCAAGATAGATCGCACCAAATACAGCCTCTAGAGCATTCGCCAAAATCGAACTTTTTTCACGGCCTCCGCCTGCTGCTTCACCGCGACCCAACAAAACAAATTCGCCAAGACCAAGTTGCGTCGCAACCCGCGCCAACGCATTCATATTGACGACGATTTTGCGTAAGTCAGTAAGTTTTCCCTCATCAAATTCTGGGTAACGCCTAAACATGGTGTCAGCCACAACGAAACCAATCACAGAGTCGCCCAAAAATTCAAGACGCTCATTGGATTCAAAGCCTTCATTTTCTGCGGTCCACGAACTATGCCGCAGAGCCGTTGCCAGAAGCGACTCATTGACGAATTTGTACCCGAGTTTTTGAGCCAGAATCTCCAGCGAAATAGTCATTACTGCTGCAGGGCTTGTCGGATTTTTCCTACCATGTCGACTTCAACCATTTCTTTGGCCACTTTGATGCCGTTGAGCATTGCCCGTGACCCAGATGACCCGTGCGAAATAATGCACACGCCGTCAACGCCAAGCAAAATCGCACCACCATAAGTGTCGGGATCAAATTGTGCATACAAACTCAGCAACGCCGGCATTAACGCATCGGCGTGAACTTTATATTCAGGCTCACCAATCGCCACGAACAATGCTTTGACCACTGCACGCATAGTGCCCTCTAAAGTTTTCAGTGCAACATTGCCGGTGAAACCATCGGTCACGACCACATCAACTTTGTCAGTCATAATGTCGCGACCTTCGACATTGCCGATGAAGTTGACATTTTTTGCATTCAAAAACAATTCATGTGCTTGCTTGCGCAGTGTGTCACCTTTGCCAGGCTCTTCGCCAATTGAAAGCAAACCCACACGCGGGTTGTCAATTGCGAATCTTGCTTTGGCGTAAACGCTGCCCATCAAACCAAATTGCACCAACCACTCAGGTTCAACTTCGGCATTGGCACCGGCATCCAGCAACACTGTTGGTGTCGTACCAGGGGCAGGTATCGGTGTGGCGATCGCCGGTCGCTTCACGCCTGCGATGCGTCCCATTCGCAAAAGTGCTGACGCCATAGTTGCTCCGGTATTGCCGGCAGAAATCATTGCACTGGCTTTGCCATCACGCACCGCTTCGGCTGCACGCACAAGTGTCGAGTCTTTTTTATTTCGCACCGAACTCGCAGCATCTTCGTGCATTTCAATAAGTTCGCTCGCTGTAATTAGTTCGAAGCCTTCACGACCCACAAGGTGGCTTGGGCCAACAAGAACTATTGGTATTCCGGCAGCCAGTGCTTCACGCGCACCAGCAATTATTTCGTTTGGGGCCTTGTCACCCCCGAGGGCGTCAACGGCAATTGGCAGCATCGTTAAAACAAACGACGCAGGTACTCGAAATTAACTCGCGTCAACGACTACAGCGACGCGACCCTTGTACCAACCACAACCATTACAAACGACATGTGGGCGCTTGGCAACACCACAGCGTGGACAAGAACTTGCACTTGGCGCCTTGAGTTTCCAGTTGGCTGCCTGTCGCATGCGACCCTTGGACTTAGACTTCTTTTTCTTTGGTACTGCCATCGCAAACTCGGCTTTCAGGTATCTATCGGTTAAAAATTCAGATCAATAAACTAGCAAGAACAACTAGCAAGAACGACTAACAAGGCTAGCGTCAACGGTCGTCTTTCGTGCCACCAGCCTCACGAAGCACATCCAACACCGCCCACCTCTCGTCTCGCTGTTCTCGCGGACAAGAGCATTTGGCTGTCTGAAGATCCGACCCACACTGCGGGCACAAACCTGGGCAATCAGCCCGACAAAGAGGCGCGAGTGGCACGGCCAGCAACACATTCTCGCGAGCCATTTCAACTAGATCCAACTGCTCACCAGTTATTGGATAGGCATCGGGATCACTAATCACAGATTGATATAACTCTTGCACCTCAACTTCTGCCTGACCACTCAAAGGTCGCAGACAACGACGACATTCAAAGATCCACTCGGCACGCAGGGTTCCGTGCACGACAATGCCATCGGTCAGCGCTTCAAGCGTGAGCGAAACTTGCACTTGTGACCCGACAACAATTCTGGCGTCGTCAAATTTAAATATTTCAGATTCGATCTGACGATCAATTTCGCGAATACTTCCTGCACGGCGAAGAAGTTCGGCAACATTAACAACAAGCGGTGATGACATTATTTATAAACTTTCAAATATTGAATTATTTTTACTGCAGCGTAATTTTTATTAAATAATTTATAAATCGTCGTCTTGGTCAAACAACTGGTTCGATTCGTTGTCAAGCGAAACTTGATGCGCCGGTTGTTGCGCCGCCGCTGTCAGTCGCACTCGACCTTCGGCGACTGTTTTCGAAAGACGATCTAGCGTCACCTGAAAGCTGCCTAATCGTTGATCTAAATAATCTTCGGTCTCGCTCTTGAGGCGCCGCGAGTCTTCGTTTGCTGCTTCCTTGACGCTGCGAGCGCGGGCTTCTGCTGCCTTCACGACTTCAGTGCGTTGAACCATCCGCGCAACCTTGACACGACCGGCTTCTAAAATCTCGTCGGCCTCAGTTTGCGTTTTCGCAAGAAACTGATCTCGTTCGGCGAGCATCCAGCGAGCTTCTGTGATTTCGGCAGGCAAGCAGTCAAGGGCATCTTGCAACAGACCCAAAACTTGCTCGCGATTGATCTTCGGAGCACTCGACAATGGCGCATTGGGTGCGCTTGAAATTAGTTCGATTACGTGCGTCAAAAATGACTCGGTGTCACCGAGATTGACAGGCACTACATCGTTTCCGTATTGGGCGCCTGCGACACCGAAGATTTCAAAGTTGTCGTTTGACATCGCCTAAATTCTACTTTTTTCGTTTCGAAATTGCATTCTCAACATTATTTGGAACCAGAGCCGAAATATTTCCGCCATACTGCGCGATTTCACGCACATAGCGGCTACTAATAAAGGAGTTTGCAGGCTGAGGTATCAACAAAACTGTTTGAATTCCGGTGACTGCGGCATTGGTGTGAGCCATCTGAACTTCAACATCTAAGTCCATTACATTTCGCACACTCTTCACAATGCAATCAGCACCCAGTTTTTTTGCTGCATCAACTGCGAGCCCACCAACAGCGTGTACTGATACACCTTTGATCGTGCTCGTCGAAGACTTAATCATCTCGACGCGCTCAGAAATACTGAACATCCCGGCAGGCTTCTCGGGGTTGTGCATCACAGCAACGATCACTTCGTCGAATAGTTCGGCTGCTTGACGAATAATGTCAACATGCCCAAGGTGGACGGGGTCAAAACTTCCGGGGAACATCACCTTCATCTGGGTATTTATGGTATCTGCCTCAAATAGGTGACATGGGTGCGCCCGTATCGCTTTGAACGCACTGACTCCCAGCCCTTGATTTCCTTGATTTCGCGGTTGCTCTCGGCAACTACGAGTGGCGCCTTGATCTTTGCCAACAGTCCCTGCCAATCAACATATTCATATGGTGGATCAACCATCACTAAATCAATATCAACGACTTTTGCCGCAGCGATCGATGCATCACCGCGAATAACAGTTGTGCGATCATCTAGGCCAAGTTTTTTTATATTGTCTTGCAGACTTTTTAACGCGTCACGATCGCGTTCGATAAAAGTGCAATGTCTTGCTCCGCGCGACAATGCTTCAATACCTAACGCACCAGATCCTGCAAATAGATCTAGGACTCGCGCATCAACGATCGCATTCAGACTCGTCAACGCATTGAATATCGCCTCACGAGCCATATCTGTTGTCGGTCTCGTGGTGTTTCCATCTGGTGCCGAAATTTTTCGACCGCGCAACTCGCCCGCTACTATTCGCATCTCATCACGCTATTGACAAAAATGCCCACCAATAGTGATTGACTTACCTTATGGAATTTGGCCACGCCGAGCCACCAACCGAATCAATTATTTGCGTTGATTGCGGAGGCACGGCGCATCTGTTAACACATCCACCCGAGGACGGATTGTGGCAGGTTGGTGAAGTCGTCGCCTATCGCTGCAGCGACTGTCTTGACCGTTGGGATCTCGTACTCGCCCCAGAGGGCGAATGAAAACTGTTTCAAGAACTAATTTTTAAATAGAAACTCTTCTTCATCTGGGGTCAGCAACAGATCAATCTCTTG
Source organism: Ferrithrix thermotolerans DSM 19514 (assembly GCA_945885515.1). Classification (GTDB taxonomy): domain Bacteria; phylum Actinomycetota; class Acidimicrobiia; order Acidimicrobiales; family Ilumatobacteraceae; genus BACL27. Next base: position 8,382 of record CAMCZA010000068.1, read on the forward strand.
GCGAATTTCATTGTG
>CAMCZA010000069.1 GCA_945885515.1 Ferrithrix thermotolerans DSM 19514
CGATGCGAGAAGTTCGATCGCTTCAAAACCAACATTATGGCGCGTTCGCGAATATTTTGAACCAGGATTTCCTAATCCAATTACGAGTGCATCAAATGGCGTGCCACGACGCTCAGGTTGCTCTGGTCGCTTGGTGCGACCGAACAGCCCCATTGATTTTATTTAGGCTGTCGGTTTGGCGTCGCCCGCTGGAGCAGCGCCCGCATCTGGAGCAGCAGCAGCAGCGTCACCTTCGACTGGCGCAGCAACAGCTGTTGCGACTTCTTCAATCTTTGTGGTGAGAACTGTTACAACAACTAAATCTGGATCGCCGATCGCACTAACACCTGCTGGCAGTGCAATATCTGAAAGACGAATCACATCTTGCATCCCCATCGCGGTGACATCAATTAAAATTTCGTTTGGAATGTTTGCGGCTGTTGCACGAATTTGGATTGTGTTCACTGTTGCGTCAACAAGACCGCCATCGGACAAAACTGCTTTGGCGATTCCCGTTAGGTGAACTGGAATGTCCATCGTGATCAACTCGGTTAGAGAAATCTGCATGAAGTCAATGTGTCGCACAACGCGCTTTACTGGATCTCGCTGAAGTTCTTTGACGATTGCCGGATATTTTGCGTCCCCAACTTGAAGTTCAAGAATTGTGTTGACGCCCGCTGGTCCTGCAAGTGCCACGCGTAGATCGCGTCGCTCAACGGTGATCTTTACCGGCACCATTCCGTGTCCGTAGATAACTGCCGGAATGTGATCTGTTGCCACGAGTCGACGCGATTCAGCGCTGCCGATTTTACGACCGATATTTGTTTTGAGGGTTGTAGCCATGGGAACTCCGAAAGTTAAATGAATACGCCAATATATTGACGGCTTTTTATTCTATGGGCGAGTCTGCACTCTTGCCACTTGACGGTTACCAGTTAATCAGGATTGGTTTTCGCCACCAAATAGCTCGCTGACGCTCGTGTCCTCGAACACGGCTGAAAGCGCGTTGGCAAGAATCTTGGCAACTGAAAGGACTTCAATTTTGGCGATTCGCTTTTCTGGGGCCAATGGCAGCGTATTTGTCAGCACTACCCGGGTAATCGGTGACTTGTTTAATCGGTCAATCGCTGGCCCAGACAAAACCCCGTGTGTCGCCATCGCCCAAACTTCTTTGGCGCCTCGCGTGTAGAGCAATTCAGCCGCACTACAAATCGTGCCGCCGGTGTCGATCATGTCGTCGGCCAAAATGCAGAGGCGATCTTGAACATCGCCGATTACTTCTTTGGCTTCAGCAACATTGGTTGTGTTCTTCGGACGGCGCTTATTTATGAACGCAACATCGGCACTCATATCAGTTAAATGTTGAGCAAATCGCTCGGCAACTTTAACTCGGCCAGCGTCGGGCGAAACAATGACGAGTCCTTCTCGGGCATTTTTTCGGACATATTCTTCGAGCACAGGTATCGCCGTCAAGTGATCAACTGGTCCTTCAAAAAATCCTTGAATCTGACCACTGTGCAAGTCAATCGAGACCATTCGTTTTGAGCCTGCCGCTTTAAACATGTCGGCAATCAATCGCGCAGTAATCGGCTCTCGACCTTCGGCTTTGCGATCTTGCCTTGCGTATCCATAAAACGGACAAACTGCAGTGACTCGTTTTGCCGATGCGCGATACGCAGTGTCGATCATGATTAGTTGTTCCATGATCGAATCGTTGATGCTGCGTCCACCGAAACTGCAGTGCGTTTGCATGATGAACACATCGCCACCTCTGATGCTCTCACCGAATCTTGGTCGAAGTTCACCGTTGGCGAATTCAACAATATTCGCTTCACCAAGTTGAACATTCAAATGTTCGGCAACCTCTTGCGCCAGCGACGGGTGAGTCCGACCCGAATAAAGCGCCATTCGCTTCGTGGTTACTTTGTCAATTGTCTTATTGACATCTTTCGGTGGAGTCATTGTTGACCATCATAGAACGAATTGGTGATTGCGTTGTCGGCAACGATGCTTCCTGGTTCAAGATTTGCGAATGGCCCGACCTTGGCGTTGTTGCCGATTGTTGAGTTTCGCGCAACGGTCGATTCGACGCAGGATCCAGAGCCAACGATCGAGTCGATAAGCCGCGTGTTTGGCCCGATTTCGCAGTTGTCACCGATTGCGGTCGCGCCCTGCAAAATCGTGCCCGGCAGCAGAGTCACATCTTTGCCAATTGTTACGGTTACATCAATAAAGGTTTGGCGTGGGTCAAACATCGTCACGCCATTAACGAGCCACTGCTTATTTGTTCGTGCACGCAACTCTCGCTCGGCGAGCGCCAACTGCCATCGGTCATTTACCCCGGTTACTTCGTTTGATGTTGCAGTATGTGAGCCAACTCTGTGCCCCATACTTGCGAGCACCCCTACGACATCAGTCAAATAGTATTCGGACTGAGAATTTTTATTTGAAATTCGTCGTAATGCCGGCCCAAGAAGATCTCGACGAAATGCATAGATGCTGGTGTTGATTTCGTTGATTGATCGAATCTCTGGTGTTGCATCACGTTCTTCAACAACTTGCAAAATCCGGTCATCTTTGGCGCGAACAATTCGGCCGTATCCCGTTGGTTCGTCAACGAAAGCCGTCAACAATGTCGCAGCATTTTTTGATTGTTGATGCTCGCTTACGAGAGCAGAAATTGTTGATGATTGCAACAGCGGTGTATCGCCCGGCATCACGATGATTGTCGATGTGTCGTCAATTTCGCTTAGTGCTCCGGCACTTTCATCGACGGCTCCTAATCCAACGATTGTTGCATCGCCAGTTCCGCGCTGAACTTTTTGCTCGGTGAACGAAATGTTTGACCACGTAGGTGCTTGTTGACCGACAACATCTTGAACTTGTTTTGCTGCGTGGCCTACGACGACAACAGTCTGCGCAATTTCGATTTCTCGCAGAGCGTGAATTACATGAATCACCATTGGCCGACCACACATCATGTGCAATGGCTTCGGGCGAGTCGATTGCATTCGGGTTCCCTCACCTGCGGCGAGGACAATTGCATAAGTTGTCACGCCTCTTTTATACACGATTAAAAGTTCGCGGGCGTGAGACCTGCTCTCACGCCACTTCTAGTTCCGGGGAGAGGACTCGAACCCCTATATACGGGACCAAAACCCGTTGTCCTGCCATTGAACGACCCCGGAATGGTCATTTCTTGACGCCTCTACGGTAGCCAATAGAAGTGCCGATTTTCATCTTAAGCAGATATCGTATTGCGAGTCATGGGATCACTGGTCAAGCGCCGCCGCAAGCGAATGCGTAAAAAGAAGCACAAAAAGATGCTTCGCCGTACCCGTCACCAACGCAACAAGTAACTAGCGCTTCGCACTGTTTTCACGCGTCACCAACGCAACAAGTAACTAGTTCTTGGCGAGCAGAAGTTCCAGTTCGCTGGCAATCGCATCTTTCAGCAACAAACTGCCTTTAACAGTTAAATGTAAGGCGTCATAATAAAGCGCTTCACCATCCATCGATTGTTGACATTCAGAACTGACACACAGCGTATTTGCTGGATCCAGGACCGCAAAGTTTGTGTATTTCTTGTATAACTCTGATTCTTCACCTGTGACCCGGTTGCGATTTGTTGAATGGCTCAGTGAGACCTTGTCGTCAAAAATTTTTCTCAGTAAAACCAGCTCACGCATTTTTGAAGTTGGTGGTTGAAGGATCACGAGAGTTTTCTGGTTCTTAAAATCTTTTTCAATCTTGTCGCGCAAACCGTCTAACCAAAATTGAGTCGCTTCATCTGTATCTTTGGCCCGAGTCTCACTGGAGTTTCGGATTTCATCCCCCTGAGTAACGCCATCTATATAAATTTCGCTCATATTTGAGATTACTAAAATATCTGGGTTTAAATCAGAAACCTTTTTCACGACCTTATCGAAGTTGTATCTACAGGCAGTTCTGAGTGAAACAGGTCTTACGAAAATTGGGCAGTGATAAGAGTAGTAAACAGAAAAGTTCAGTCCTAGTGAATTCGCAGCGGCAGCGACTCCGTCGCTGATTGAACTTGCAGATGAGTCTCCAATAAGGAGAACCCTTTTCGCATCTGGCCCATGACTTAAGCCGTCACATTTAGGGCCGGTGTTCATCCATTTGTGAATTTGGCACTGATAAATATCCGCGTAGGAACTCTTTTTGATTTCATCATTTCGAAGTACCTGCAAACCAAGTCCTGTGCTGGCGCCAACTTGAACAACTACTGATACAAGTATCGGTGCAATTGTACAAATCACCCCAAGCTTGAGAGCTTGTGTGCCTCTTATCTTCGGATTTTGTCGGATCGGATTCTCGACAAAGTTGAGTGAGATAATTGCGATGCCCGCCGCAATCAGGGCAGCCAGCACTGGTGCAATTTTTTGCGAGTTTGGAAACAGGCGGTGTGCAAACACGATCAGTGGCCAATGCCAGAGGTACCAAGAATAAGAAATTGTTCCGATCTTTGTAAGTGGTTTAAAACCAAGAATCCTTGTTGTGATGCTTGTTCTGGCTCCGAGTTGAATGAGAATCGCTGTTCCAAAAACGGGTGCAAGTGCCGCAGATCCCGGAAATAAAGTGAATGAGTCAAACGAGATAGCGGCCCAAAAAATAACCGTTATCGCAAACAGATTTACCAAATGAACACCGACTTTTGACAATCTATTCAAGAACCCTGGTGTCAGTGCTATAACTGCACCGACTAAAAACTCCCACATTCGCCAAGGTGTTCCAAAAAATGCAAATAGTTCTGATTTTGGAACAAACTGATTGCCGAGTGAAAGATAATAAGATCCAGCAAAAGAAACGATTGAAATTGCGATTAGCCACACGCGGACTGAACTCGAAGTTATTTTTGCGCCAATTGCATTTAGCAAAATCAACAAAATTGGAAAAATCAAATAGAACTGTTCTTCGACTGCAAGGCTCCAAAGATGCCGGAGGGGGTTTTCTGCCAGCGCCCAGTAACTGTCTTGAAGGAAAAAATAAAAATTCGTCGCAAAAAGACTGGATGCTCGTGAAGTATCGATGACTTGCTGCTGTTCTCCGAATGGAGAGAGTGCGACTACCGAAATCAGAAGTGTTCCAACCGTAGCTAAGGCAACTGCCGGAAGAATTCGTCTAACGCGCCTCGAATAAAATTCTGCCAATCCAAATGTGTTAGTTCGCTCGTACTCACGAGAAATAAGTTGGGTGATTACGAAGCCTGAAATAACAAAGAACATGTCCACGCCGATGTATCCACCTGGAAAGGCAATTCCTGTGTGATAGATGACTACGAGCAGGACAGCAATTGCGCGCAATCCTTGTATATCTTGGCGGAAATAAGTTGGGTTTCCGGTTACCTTAGCCACTTTTAGAGACTACTTTGTGCGCGTAATTATGACAGTTGCGTCTGGCAGTTGATCGGCGAGGTTTTCAAATTTTCCATCCAACCACCAAGTTGAACCACTACCGGCAAGTGTCGGCTCGACACCAGTTGCGTCAACTATTCTGTTCTTCCAAACTTCAAGTCGTGGTTCAACTTTTATTGCCGCCGGCTCTAGGTCGTTAACACCTGAGTGAATCAATTTCTGTCTGCACGAATCTGTGAGTTCATCGAACGCTTTGTATACCGCTGGGGTTGAAACTCCGAACGGTGGAACCACGAGTGTGATTTGGCGTTGAGCAACTTCAAGCGGTTCAATAATTTCACCGATGCCCGAGACTCGCGCTCGTCCACCGACGATGCAAAACGAAATATCTGCGCCAAGTTTTGATGCGGCAACTAAATCTGTAAAGCCAGCCCACCGCAAAATTGCCGCGGCATCAGCCGACCCGCCACCTAATCCACCGCCTGAAGGAATATTTTTCGTGACCTCAACATGTGCACTTCGTTCTGCCAGTTTTAGTGCTCGTGAGACAAGATTGGCGGCAAGTGCTTGACTATTTATGCCCAGTTCGCCGGCAAATTTCCCTGAGATTTCTAATCCGTTTCCCGTTGGGTCAACAACAAGTTCATCGGCCAACTCAAGAGTCACCATTTCTGCGTCAATTAAATGAAATCCGTCAGAGCGAATTCCGGTGACGCGCAAAGAAAGCGTCAACTTGGCAGGCGCAGTCAGCCTGATGATTTGTGCATTCATTTATTTTTACTTAGTTTCAGTCGCGGTACGAAGATCAATAGTTTTGCGCAAACGAACCCACGCGGCCAGATCAAGTTCTTCGGCGCGCGATTCAGGGTTCACCTGTGCAGTCACAAAATCTTGGGCCGTGACCGTGTCAGCAAGTGCACGCCTTAACATCTTGCGACGCTTGGCAAAGCCGGCGCGAACGAGCGCAAACAGATCTTTATCATCAACGCCATCAATGCCCGATTCGGTGCGACGACGAATTTCAACGAGTGCCGACTCGACTCGTGGTTGCGGTATAAAAACTGATGCAGAAACATCACCAACAATTTTTGAAGTTGCCCAATACTCAATTTTGACGCTTACTGCGCCGTATGCATCGCTACCCACTCGAGCAACCAGGCGGTCGGCAACTTCGCGTTGCACCATCACCAGTAGATAATCAACCTGCGGAATTTGATCCAAAATATCGGCAACAATCGGAGTCGCCAAGTTATACGGCAAATTGGCGACTACTCGCCATTGTTTTGACTTTGCAAGCAGTGGTCGCCAGTCAAGTTGCATTGCATCCCCGTGGATTATTTCAACATTTGGCAGTGACGCAGTGTTTTCTCGCAGCACCTCAACTAATCCATTGTCAATTTCAACTGCAACTATGTGCGCACCAGTTTCGGCAAGTGCGAGTGTCAGCGAACCGAGGCCTGCGCCGATCTCAAGCACAAAGTCTCCGGCGTGCACATCGGCAAGTCGCGCAATTTTACGTACAGTGTTCGCATCGGCGACAAAGTTTTGGCCGAATGCACGGCGTGGTGCAAGTCCGTTTTTGGTTAGCAGAGCCGAAATTTCAGTTCGACTAAATGTCAAGGCGAGGTGCTGACATTTACAGGAATCGGTGCGTCAACGAGATTCGAGATTTTTTCGAAAACTTTTGTGTGTAAAACTGCCGTAATTCCACCAGGCAGTGAGGCCTGATAGACGTTCGTGCAAGTCGTAGATCGGCCGTTGTTGATATTTGTAATCCGTAAAGATATTCCGTAGGGAGCCGTTGGCACGAAGCAAACTATCTCTGGTGCGTTGTTGAAATTGCTGAAGGTGGCAATTAACGTGCCGACGAGGTCTACTGCCGGGTAAGCAATTAGCGCCGAACCGTCTTGAACAATTGGTGCGGGGCCACTCAAAATAATTGGGGCTGGAGACTCATCCTCGGTGATCGAATCAGGGCTCAAAACAGTGGTGACACTGGCAGGGTTGACAGTGACTGCTGTGTTTCCTGGATCAGAAGAGTCGCCACCGCCACAACTTCTTAACAAGGGGAACAAAACTACGGTCGTCAAGCCTAAAACTACTATTCGCCGTTTCTGAAAAGTAGAAAGAGACAACTTAATTTCTCCTTGTTGCTGAAATAGTTTCGCTAAAGTCTGCGAATGTTAAGGCTACGCAACGAGTCTGGCGAAAGCAATCAACGCATTGCTCGTGGTTTGTGAAGCGATTTCGTTGATTGAAACATTTCTTACTTTTGCCAAACACGCGCCGACATCAACCAAGTATGCCGGTTGATTTGAAACTCCGCGATGCGGCACCGGTGCTAGAAACGGGCTGTCGGTTTCAACAAGTATTTTGTCGGTACTGCAAATTTTTGCTGCTTCGCGAATTTCTTCGGCTTTTTTAAATGTAACGATCCCAGAAAATGAGAGAAACGCACCTCGATCCAGACACTTTTTTGCCTCAACCGGAGATCCAGTAAAGCAGTGAAAAATAGTTCGCTCGGGTACACCGCACGCATCAAGAATTTCAAATGTTTCGTCCCATGCGTCTCGAGTGTGAATCACAAGTGAGAGTTTGTGTTTGTGTGCCAAAGCAATTTGCTCGGCGAAAATTTGGCGTTGCACGGCTCGATCTGAGTGGTTATAAAAATAGTCAAGTCCGCATTCACCGATTGCCACGACGCGAGGCTGTTC
>CAMCZA010000070.1 GCA_945885515.1 Ferrithrix thermotolerans DSM 19514
CAGAAATTGTCCCGATAATCGCCAAGCATTTACGCTAGACATCACACATCATGCAAGTTGTCGTCACCAAGCACCACGGTCTCGGAAATGAATTTTTGGTACTTGATTTGGCACAATTAACTCAAGAACCAAATTTGGAGCCGACAAAAATTGATTGGTCGAACACGGCCCAGCAGTGGTGCGATCGGCAAGATGGGGTTGGTGCTGACGGATTACTGTTGCTGACTCGCCACGAAGAATTCAAACTTGAGATGCAACTTTTTAATCAAGACGGATCGCGTGCCGAAATGAGTGGCAACGGTATTCGTTGTTTGGCTCAGGCAGCCTTTGATGCTGATGGCTACAGCGAGCCAGTGACATACACAGTTGCAACTGATGCCGGCATCCGCGTGGTCGACGTTGAACCAGTTTCGCAAGATGAAGTAAGAGCAAGCGTTGACATGGGAAAAATTGAAACTATTTCTGAACCAACGAACTGGTCATCTATTGGCAGTGATCCAAATCGCCCGGTGATGCACTTATCGGTTGGCAACCCGCACTCGGTCGTGGGTGTTGAAGATGTCGCCATAGTGAACTTATTGGAGATCGGTCGCAAGATTCCACAAGTAAACCTTGAGATCGTCGAACCTGGCCCAGAGATCGATGCAATCACGATGCGTGTACATGAACGCGGTGCAGGCATCACCCAAGCGTGTGGCACTGGTGCTTGCGCCAGCGCATGGGCAGCCAGCAAGTGGGGTCTTGTGCCTGCTTCAGTGCGTAAAGTGCTCGTTCATCAGCCAGGCGGCGATGCCAGTGTGCGATTGAATCATCCACAAAGTGGCCATGTCACTCTGATTGGTCCTGCGAATTTTTCTTCGCGCCACAATCTTGAGTTGGTTGTGTGAACACCCCATATCAGGAGGCGCTCGGCTCAACACTCATCTCGCGAGGTATTCGCGAGCGAATAATTTTAGTTGCAGTCACGATGTCCGATCGGACCGATGATGAAACTCAAGAATCGTTGGATGAACTAGCGCAACTGATTGATACAGCAGGCGCCCAAGAGGTCGCTCGAATTACCCAGCGTCGCGATGCACCCGACAGCGCCTTTTATATCGGCAAGGGCAAAGCCGAAGAGCTCAAAGAACTTTGTCTTGCACTCGACTCAGACACGGTTGTTTTTGACAATGAACTCTCACCAGGTCAGCAATTTAACTTAGAAAAACTTTTGGGCCGAACAGCACTTGATCGCACTGCAGTAATTCTTGATATCTTCGCACAGAATGCACACACACTCGAAGGTAAAGCACAAGTTGAATTGGCACTGTTGCGTTATCGTCTGCCGCGAATTCGGCGCGGTGCCAAAGCGGGATTGTCGCAACAAGCTGGCGGTATCGGATCTCGCGGTCCTGGTGAAACAAAACTTGAAGTTGATCGTCGTCGTATCAGTGAAAGAATCAGTCGGCTTGATCGTGAACTCGACAATCTTCAAAAGACTCGTCAAGAGCAACGCAAGGGTCGTGAACGCAGCGGTCTTGGCGCTGTTGCAATTGTCGGCTACACAAATGCTGGCAAGTCGGCGATACTCAATCGTTTGACGAGCGCTGGTGTGTTAGTTGAAAATCGGTTGTTTGCAACTCTTGATCCGACAACGCGAAGGCTTGCACTACCTGGTGGCGAACCAGTCTTGCTTTCAGACACGGTAGGTTTCGTACGCCGATTGCCGCACGGTCTGATTGAAGCGTTCAAGAGCACTCTTGAAGTTGCAGTGTCAAGTGATTTGCTTGTGCATGTCGTTGATGCCTCGGCAGTTGATCCAAATGGACAGATAATCGCCGTGCGTGAAGTTCTCGAAGAAATCGGAGCAGATAAAGTTCCAGAATTATTGGTTATAAATAAGTCTGATCTCAATCCAGACGAAGCAAAACGACTTGTCTATGAGCATCGTGGTGCTGTTGGGTTTTCGGCAATGACCGGTGACGGATTGAATGATTTGTTGCTGGCAATCGGTGATCGCATGCGCGCACTTACTACCGTGATTGAATTGTTAATACCGTACGACCGCGGCGATATCGTCGCCACTGTGCATCGAGAGGGCGAAGTTGTGTCGACATCTAATGAACAAACAGCGATGCGTGTACGGGCACGTCTTGCAGATGCCAGCGCTGGTCGCTTGAGTGAATTCATTGTTAGCCAAACTGCCAATAACGGCGCTAATGGGATTTCTCAAAAATGACTCAAGGTTTTGTTCCTCCGCCATATCCATATGATCGGCTCGACAAGTTCAAGCAATCTGCAGAAAAACACGAAGGTGGACTAGTCGATCTATCAATTGGCACACCATGCGACCCACCAGCACCAGCTGTAATTGCCGCGCTCTCTTCGTCTAATAGCGAACGCGGATACCCGCCGAGCATTGGTAGCGACGCCTTGCGCAACGCTGCCCAAGTCTGGATGCAACGCAAATTTGATATTTCGGTACCAACTTCACAGATTGCCGCATGTATTGGAAGCAAAGAATTTGTTGCAACTACTCCGCAATATTTGAAATTGCGTACACCAGATCGCGACACCGTTTTGTTCCCGGCTGTCTCATACCCAACTTACGAGATGGGGGCGATCTTGGCTGGTTGCCGACCAGTTGCGGTGCCGATGACTGCAACTGGAGGACTCGACACCTCAAAGATTTCAAATAGCGACATCAAACGAGCGCTAATGATTTGGAGCAACTCGCCCAATAATCCGACGGGTGCTTTAGATGATTTGAAATCACTCGCCAACTGGGGTCGCAAAAATAGTGTTCCAGTGTTTAGTGATGAGTGTTATGTCGAGTTCACTTGGTCGCGCAAACCCGAATCAATTTTGCAGCACGGTCTTGATGGAGTTGTTGTTTTGCACTCGCTTTCAAAGCGCTCGAATTTGGCTGGTTTGCGCGTGGGTTTTTATGCGGGTGATAAAGAAATCATCAACTATCTAAAAGAAGTTCGCAAACATGTCGGCATGCTCGTGCCTGGTCCCGCGCAAGCAGCAGCAGTTGTAGCGCTGGGTGATGACGCCCATGTTGTCCAACAACGAGATGTTTATTTGCGCCGTCTTGAGATACTTGCAACAGTGTTGTCCAAATGGTCAGGTTTCAATATTGATCTGCCAAGTGGTGGTTTCTATTTGTGGTTTGATGCCAAAGACGGTTGGACATTTGCTGAACGACTTGCTGCTGTCGGAGGTGCGCTAGTAAGTCCTGGTGACTTCTACGGTGCAGGTGGTGCAAATAATGTGCGCGTTGCTGTTGTTCAGCCCGACGACAAAATCGCTCTGGTCGCCTCGCGTTTGACTCGCGAGTAGAATTAATTTATGTCTCGCAACAAGAAACTTGTATTTCTAGCGATGGCTATGGCAACGCTGCTGACTAGTTGTGGTATTGATGTCGGTGGCGACACTTACAATGCTCCGGCAATCAGTGACACCGGTGTCACGCTTGACGCGACAGGATCAGTGAAAGTAGTTCCCGATGGTGTGCAATTTAATTTTTCGGTTTTCGCGGTTGATGCAACAAGCAAGTCGGCAAGTGAGCGAGCAAATGTGTTGGCAAGTTCGGCTCGCGAAGCCCTGGAGGGTTCGAAGATCGACAAAAGAGATATCGCTACGACCAATGTCAGCGTCTACCCAGAATATTCATATTCGCAGGACGGTATACAAAGCTTAAATGGTTTTCGCGCAACACAATCTTTTGCAGTGACATTGCGTGACACCGAAAATTCTGGCTCAGTTGTTGATGCTGTCGTGCTTTCAGTTGGCACAGACTTGACGATTGAAACGCTCGCCCCGATTTTGATTGATACCAAAAAAGCAGCCAAGCAGGCGAGAGAAAACGCAATAAAGTTGGCAAAAGCGAAGGCCGAAGATTATGCCAATCTATTGGGCGTCGAATTGGGAGATGTGATTTCGGTTCGCGAATTTGCGACCACTGCGTCAGTTCCACAGCCTTGGTTGCGTGACGTCGCATCAAGCGTTGAGTCTGCAAAAACTGTCATTGATCTAGGCGCTCAAGAAGTTTCAATCACCGTTGAAGTGCATTGGGCGTTTAAGCGATAACTATTTAGTTGGCTAGTTGGCTAGTTGGCTATTTGGCTAATTCGCCAGTCTGAGTTGCATCACAGTGTGCTGAAGGCCGAGAAATTCTGTTTCGCGTATTTTCTGCCAATTTTTCTGTTGATACCAATCTTCGGCAAACTCTGTGTATAGATAGAGAGTCACAAAGTTCAGTTCGCGTGCTCGGCGCACGATGCGATCAACTAAAGCAGAACCAACTCCAGCTTTGCGCTCTGTTGGAGTCACAAAGACTGCTGCCAGCCATGGCCCCGGTTCAGGCGCGTCGGGCAATTCGTCGTCATCTATTAGCGTCGCCACACCAAGTAATTGCTCTTGGTCTGAGATTGCGGCATAAATCTCAATCAACCGTTCGGGTTTGCTGGCGGCGAGTGCATATTGATCCAAATATGTTTGAACCGTGTCACTTGGAAACTCGTGTTGCCAAGCATCAAACGACCATTGTGCGGCTTGTTGCCATAGATTCGGGTGCTCGCTAAGTGCGACAACTTTGTATTCTGTCACTTTAATATTCTAAGGTTTAACGGGTGAGCACTACAGCAAGTCATCGTGGGGTGACTGCAGAGTATTTGTCAGGTGCGCTGGGTGCAACATCAGGCGGTGCACGCCTTGAGATCGAATCAGTTGCAGCAATTGGAACCGGGCAAATGGCCGAGAGTTATCGCGTTGTGTTCAAAGAAAACGCCGCACGCCGAATACCCAAGAGCGTTGTCGTCAAGGTGCCGTCTCAAAACGAAAGTAGTCGCGCCGCTTCAAGAGCGACGCGATGTTATGAACTTGAGACAAGTTTTTATTCTGTGATGCGAGATCATGTCGAGGTCAATGCACCAAAATGTCTACATGTCTGGTTTGATAAACCCAATGATGATTTCGTTCTAATCCTTGAAGATATTTTTAACGCCACACAAGGCGATCAAATCGCGGGGGCTTCGGTTGATCAAGCAAATGCCGCAATTGATGAACTCGTCAAACTGCACTCGCCTCTTTGGGATTCACCGAAACTAGATTCGTTCGATTGGCTGCCGCGTCAGAGTGCACAAACTCAGGCCGGAACAGGAGACCTTCTTCGGTCTGTCTTTCCAATCTTCGCTCAGCGATTTGAAGCAACCGTCGACGACTCTGTGATCAAGCTAGGTGCGCGGCTCGTTGCCAATATCGAGAGATACAACAGTGCGTTTCCAAAAAATATGACCGTCGTACATCGCGACTTTCGTTTGGACAACTTGCTATTCATCAAACAAAACGACTCAAACAACCCATATTCAGTAAAAGTGGTGGATTGGCAAACAGTCGGCGCGCTTCCTGGTGCGGCAGATTTGGGTTATTTCATCGGCGCCAGTTTTGATGTTGAAAGCCGTCGAAAGGTAGAACAAGGTTTAGTCAAGCGTTATCACCGAGGTCTCGAAGCCAAGAAGATTCAAATTTCGTTCAATGATTTATGGAGCCAATACCGACTGCTTGGTACATCTGGTTACATAATGGCTATTGTCGCTTCTGTGTTAGTCAAGCAAACCGAACGGGGCGATGCAATGTTTACGGTGATGGCCAATCGACACGGTCAGCAAATGATTGACCTTGAAACCGAAAAACTTTTCGCTTAGAAATATGAGATTTTAAAAATGGCCAAATTCACAGCACTTGACGAGCGATTCGCACATCAAATCCCCGAGCCATTTCCAAATGTTGTGCACTATCACCAAGACTGGCGTGAGAGTTTGTTTTTCATCATGCACGAGCGCGAAAAGCCTGGTGATGTATTGATCTTGACACTCGCACATTTTGCGGCGCGTCAAGAAATGGATTCGCTGCAACTGGGTCGTGTTGGTAGTGCACCGATCATGGCTCGGCATGCTCGCAAAGTCGACGGTGACCAAGATGACTTTCGTGTTGGTCCGATCACGATTGATGTTGTCAAGCCGCTCAAAGAAATTCGCTTAGTCGCAGCGGCAAGCGACGCAACACCAGTAAGTTTCGACATCACGTTTACTGCTCGAACTGCGCCTTATCAACTTCGTCGCGGCACGATGAAGGCCAAGCACGAGATAATTTGGGATCAGTCCCACATGTTTCAGAGTGGTATTTACAACGGCTCTTATACGCACAACAGCAAAATTTACGAGATAAAGAACTGGTGGGGTCAACGCGATCATTCGTGGGGAGTGCGCGCACATGCCCGATGCCCGTTGTGGATGTGGATGCCGATTCAACTTGAAGAAGGCATGCTCAGCGTCTGGCATTGGGAGTATCCAAACGGTGCGCGCGTCTATACCGACGGTTGTTTTGCGCCCGCCGACGGCAGCGAGCCAATACCGGTTATAGATTTTCAACACGATCTGCAATGGCAAGATGCATCTGGTCACGATGTCTCTTACGAAAAATTTGGTGATGATGTAACGGGTCTCGCTGGAATAATTAATTTCACATTGCAAGGTGGTCGCAAAATTAGTGTCGAGGCCAATGGTCGCTGGGCTCAGCGCTACAGCCAAATTGCTAATCGCGCTGACAATGTTCTTGGTGGAGGATTGAGCGAGATGCAGGTTAAAACGTCAGATGGCGTAACTGGTACAGCAATTTTCGAGATAACCGGTCAATTTCATCACAAATATTTTCCGATCGCACGCGGATCTGGCTTTCCGCCAGACGGTGCATAAATTCGCCAAAGTTTTATGTCGCCAAAACCAGCCACCTCTTGGAGCAAAACGCATAATGCACTCCCCAAAGATAGGCAATTTGATCCGCAAGATTTAGAGCGTGTACGACGCGGTTTCATCGCCGCCCGAACCGAGCCGGAAATAGTTGACGATCGAGGCAGAACTGTTGTCGACACGGGTGCTTACGATTTTTTGCGTGACAACAGAGAGCAACCCGACACTGTGAACCCTCATTTGTGGCGACACGCGACGCTGAACGCGCACCACGGCCTGTTCGAAGTTGCAAAAGATGTTTGGCAAGTTCGCGGCTATGACATCTCGAATATCACTTTCATCAAGGGCACGACAGGCTGGGTTGTAATTGATCCACTCACGGCAGACAGCACAGCCAAGGCATCACTTGACTTGTTGACTGAGCACGTTGAAAATCGTCCGGTGACGGCTGTGATTTACACGCACTCACATGCCGACCATTTTGGTGGCGTCTTGGGTGTGACGAGCAAATCAGATGTTGAATCCGGCAAGTGCCAAATAATTGCGCCGATTGGTTTCTTGCACGAAGCAATCGCTGAAAATATTATTGCTGGGCCAGCAATGAGCAGGCGAGCGACCTATCAGTTCGGTCGATTATTGCCGCCCAGTCCGCAAGGTCATGTTGATTGTGGTCTAGGCAATTCTGTGCCAACTGCGGCGCCTTCACTGCTTGCGCCGACACGCGACATCACGTATACGGGCGAAGAATTAGTAATTGACGGCGTGCGAATTGTATTTCAGCTCACGCCAGAGACAGAAGCCCCTGCAGAGATGAACTTTTTCTTTCCAGATCACGGGTGGCTATGCATGGCCGAGAACTGTTCGCACACGATGCACAATCTTGTACCGATTCGGGGCGCCCTCGTTCGCAATGCTTTGAACTGGTCGAAATATATCAACGAAAGCATCGAACTTTTTGCCGACAAGACAGACGTTCTGTTCACCTCACACAATTGGCCGCGCTGGGGCAGACAGGATGTGCGCGAGTTTCTAATTTTGCAACGTGATCTATATCGCTGGATTCACGATCAAACAATGCGTTTTGCGAATCATGGTATGACAGCACTAGAAATCGCAGATCTACTCGTGTTACCTGATGAGTTCTTGGCCCAAGAGCACACTCGCGGTTTTTACGGCGATCTCGTGCACAACGTCAAGGCCGTTTATCAGAGATATTTAAGTTGGTATGACGCCAACCCTGCCAACTTGAACAAGTTGCCACCAACACATGCTGGTG
>CAMCZA010000071.1 GCA_945885515.1 Ferrithrix thermotolerans DSM 19514
TTCAAGCCTGACCAAATGGCTGCGTTGCCACCTAGTGCGATGCAGGGCTTCAACCTGGGTCAAATGAAAGTTTTACCGCCGTCGGCAATTACCGGTTTGCAACAAAATCAATTCGCGGCGTTGCCACCAACGGCGATGATTGGGTTTAAGCCTGATCAGTTTGCTGCTTTGGGTGCGTCAGCAATTTCAGGAATGCAACAAAATCAATTTAAGGCAATTCCGGCTGCTGCAATGGGTGCGTTTACCCCAACTCAAATGGATGCGATGCCAGTTAGTGCGTTGTCAGTGATTTCGCCGAAGCAGTTTAAATCTTTAACTTCGGCTGTGATTGCGTCGATGAGCCCTGAGCAACGTAGTGCTTTGCCGCAGGCAGCTTTAAATCCTGCTGCGAATGCTGCGCCAACTAATACTGGTAACGCGGCCGCGCTTGCTGGCGCTTTAACTGGTTGGAACATCGACAAAGTTCCGGCTAACGCGTTCAACAATTTCAAACCTGCTGACGCTGCCAAACTTTCTCCTGAGACTTTTTCGGCGATGAATCCAGAACAATTTAAGGCAATGCCGGCTACTGCGTTTGCTGGTTTCAAACCTGATCAGGTTGGTGCTCTTGCGCCACAAGTTTTCGCTGGGATGAAACCAACACAGTTGGCGTCGATGCCAACTAACGCGTTCGGTTCGTTTAATAGCGAGCAAGTTGCAGCGCTACCGGCTGCAGCGTTTGGGGCGATGAAACCAACTCAGGTTGGTGCGATGTCTCCGACGTTGATGTCGACAATGACACCGCAACAAGTTGGTGCTCTGCCGCCAGCAGCGATGTCTGGTTTGAAAGCAGATCAAGTTGATGCGTTGCCACCAACTGCGTTCGCAACAATGAAACCTGGGGCAGTTGGTGCACTTTCAACAGCAGCAGTTGGTTCATTGAATGTTGAGCAGGTTGCTGCGCTACCGGCTGCAGCGTTTGGGGCGATGAAACCGACACAGGTTGGTGCATTGCCACCAGCCGCAATGGCGACAATGACACCACAACAAGTTGGTGCTCTACCACCAGCCGCGATGGCCGGTCTCAAAGCTGATCAAGTTCAGGCAATGCCGCTAGCAGCATTTTCTACAATTAAGCCTGCAGCAATCGCGGCCCTTCCTCCGGCGTCTGCTGCAGGTTTTAGTAACGAAAAATTGGCGGCGATGACACCGGCACAAGTAAGAGCATTGAAACCAGCATTCGTAAACAAATTGACACCAGAGCAAAAAGCAGCATTGAACAGTTAGTTAATTTTTAATTACTGGTGCGCGAGAGCCGTTTCATTGCGGCTCTCGAGCACCGATAATGCAACCAATGCGCCAATAACAAATGTTGCGCCGATCACACGAGTTGTTGTGACGGCTTCGTTGAGAAAAATTACTCCCATGGCAATCGCCAGAACTGGTTCGATGGTTGTGATCACCGAAAGCATGCTTGGACCTACCCGTTTTAATCCGGCATACGAAAACATAAATGGCGCGACCGTGCCAAAGAGTGCAAAAGTCGAGATGTAAAGCCAACTTGACTGATTAGAAGGAAAGTCAACGCTCAGACCAAAAGGTAGGGTCGTGCAAATCAACCAGTAGCCGATTGCCGCACCGATATTGATGAAAGTTACACCCGTGAACAAATTGACTTTTGCCAGCGTGCGAGTAACCGCCAGCAGATAGAACGCGAACAAGAAGGATGAAACCATTATCAAAGTGATTGCCGAATTCGAGCCACCTTTGACTTGGCCGGTAGTGATGATGATTCCAGTGAGGCTGAAGAAAAGCGAGATAACGATATTGCGCGACGGTCGCTTTTTAAAGACGATCCATGAAATTAAAACGACAATCACGGGGAAGCAGTACCACATCACGATTGCCAAGCCGGTGTCAATTGTTTCAATTGCGAGAAAATATGTGAAAGACACGGTTGTGATGCCGAGAGTGCCGATTAAAAACATCTCAAGAATTAGTTTCAGCGACGGAAACGGTTCTTTGCGCGTCGCAATTTGATGTACAACCAGCATGATTAAACTCGAGATCGTAAACCGGACGGTCATCACCCCAAGTGGGTTCGCCCCGGCGTCGTATGCATTTTTTGCGAGCGTCGGACCAATTGAGAAACCCAAACTTGACATCACCACAAAAATCGCGCCAATCAAGCGTTGATTTTTAAGCACTAGGGAAATCTAGTTGATGATTGATTGGATGTAGCCTGACTGAGAGATTTTCATAGTATTTTTTGCTGAAGGGTAGAGATTGCGAAGATTTTTATCAGTGTCTACCGTTGTCGTGGCATTTTGTTTGTCTCCCATTTTGAGCATCGTGACGGCTGATGCCCAAAAACCTGTTGTGGAGGTTCAGCAAGAAGCCTTAAAAGGAACAATTACGGTTTCTGCTGCGTCGTCGTTGAGTGACTCGTTTACAGAGATCGCCAAGGTATTTCGCAAAATCAATCCCAATACAAAAATCCGCTTCAACTTTGGCTCATCATCGGCTTTGGTGGCGCAAATTCAGGCAGGTGCACCCAGCGATGTCATCGCTTCCTCAGATCTATTAAATATTGAAAGACTTATCAAGTCTGGCTTCGTCTCGAGTGTTGGTAATCCTAAAATTTTTGCACGAAATCAAATGGCGATAGCGGTCAAGCCTGGTAATCCGCTAAAAATACGGTCACTCGAGGATCTCTCGCGGGCGAAATATCTTGCACTTTGTGGCAGTGCGGCACCATGTGGTGTGTATGCGGCACAGGTTCTAGCCAAGGCAAAAGTATCTATCAACGAATCAAAGATCACTCGGACAGTTGATGCAAAATCGACATTGAACGCGGTGGCGGTCGGCGATGCCGATGCGGCAATTGTTTATTTGACGGATGCTTTGGCTGCAAGAAAAATGGTCATTTTGATAAAAATCAAATCTGATCAAAATGTCAATACCAGTTATGCGATTGCTGCGATACGACTTTCACGAAACCAAGGGGCGACAGAAGCCTTCATAGACTTTGTACTCTCAGATAAAGGCCAGGAAATATTTAAATCATTTGGGTTCGCAAAGAAATAGCGTTACTGACATGACGAAACGCAAAGCGATATCTCGTGCCCCGTGGTTTGTCGGTGTTGGTGCTGTGTTGGGCTTCATTTATATTTGTCTACCCCTTATTGGTCTATTGCGCAAAATTTCTTGGAGTTCGTTAGTTTCGCAAGTTTCAAGTGGCCCGACGCGAGATGCTCTGTCGTTATCACTTGTCACATCAATTGCAGCGACAGTTGTTGCTGTTGTCTTTGGTCTGCCTTTGGCCTGGGTGTTGGCGCGAGTTCAGTTTCGTGGAAGTTCTTTAGTCCGCGCACTTGTTATGTTGCCGATGGTTTTGCCTCCGGTAGTTGGCGGTGTGGCACTGCTTGCCGCATACGGCAGAAACAACGGTCTTGTTGGTTCACTTCTCTACGACAGTTTTGGACTGCAATTAACATTTTCGCCTTTTGGTGTTGTGGTCGCCGAAGCATTTGTTGCTTTGCCGTTTTTGGTTATGGCCGTTGAAGGTGGTTTGCGAGCGATTGATTCTCGTTATGAAGAACTCGCATCAACTATGGGCGCCAACGAGGTCAAGAAGTTTTATCTAGTGACCCTGCGTTTGTTGCGACCTTCGCTCATTGCGGGCATTGCAGTGGCGTGGGCGAGAGCACTCGGTGAGTTCGGTGCGACAATTACATTTGCTGGCAACATCCAAGGTCGCACGCAGACAACCCCGCTTGCCGTCTATCTGTTGCTCGAGAGTGACCCGCAAGCCGCATATGCGCTGAGTTTTGTTTTGCTTGTGATTTGCGTTGGCGTGTTGGTTTCGATGCGCGACAAATGGCTCGGGTCTCGGCGATGACTCTCAACCTCAGCGGCACTGTTTGCATCGGATCTTTTACACTGCGCACCGAGATCTCTGCAGAAAATGAAATCATTGCAATCACTGGTGCCAATGGTGTCGGCAAAACAACTTTGTTGCGATTACTGGCCGGAATAATTAATTTGACAACCGGCTCACTATTGATTGACGGCGTAACTTATGACGACGCGACAACTGACATCTTTATACCAGCCAATAGGCGAGGTGTGGCGATGGTCTTTCAAAACGAAACGCTCTTGCCATTTTTATCGGTGCGCGACAATATTGCATTTCCGTTGCGGATGTCTGGAATGAGCCGAAGCCAATCTCGCGAAGTCGCCCAAGTTGCCATCTCGAGCCAAGGATTGACAAAACTTTCTGACCTGATGCCAAGCGACTTGTCGGGCGGGCAGTCGCAGCGAGTGGCGATTGTCCGCGCATTTATAAATACACCAAAACTTGTATTATTTGATGAGCCGTTGTCGGCGCTGGATGAAAACGCAAGACCAGAGTTGCGAAAGTTTTTGCGCGAAAGAATGTCGCAAATTTCAGGATATAAATTTGTCGTAACCCACGATCGACAAGATGTTGAGCAAATATGTGACAGAGAGATTCATCTCAACTAGTAGTATTTTGTGATGAGCAAATTTCCGCTTGATGTCTTTGCCGATGTCGTGGAGGCGAATTCAAAGTTTGTTTCGTCGTTTGAAGATGAACATCTAACTGGCACCGCACGCAAAGGTCTGGCGATCGTCACCTGTATGGATTCGCGGATAACCCCACTCGCTGTTGTCGGCATGAAGTCAGGTGATGCCAAGATTCTGCGAAACGCTGGCGCGCGTGTAACTGACGACGTTTTGCGAACTTTGGTTCTGGCGACTTACCTGCTGGCTGTTGATCGAGTTTTGGTCATGCCCCACACCGACTGTCGCATGGCAAGTGGTGACGAAGAATCAATTCATGCCAGCATCGAAAGCAAACATGGCATCAACACGCGAAGCGTTGAATTTAAAATGGTGACAGATCAGCGAGCGGCTCTAGCCGATGACGTAGCGAGCATTCGTTCGTATTCGATTTTGCCAAAGAAATTAGTTGTTGCGGGCGCGATCTTTGATGTGCACACCGGAAAGCTCGAACTGATCGACTGCTAATAGAGAATTGCCACACCGATTGCTGAGAGTAGGGCGATAAGTAGCCAAGAAATCAAACCAAGTACCAGTGGGCGAGCGCCGATGCTGCGAAGTTTTCGGGCATCAACACCTGCACCAAGCCCAACGAGAGCGCTTGCGAGCAGCGACTTTTCTATCCACTTTGCATCACTGAGCACGGCCTTTGGAATGTCAAAAAATGAGTTCAGCGAGATCGACACCATAAAGCCGACGACGAACAATGGAATCAACGGCGGAAGCTTGGTCGCAGATGCTGTTGCTTTTTCGCCGGGCATTTGCGACTTAGCAATTTTGCGCCGACGGGCAAAACTAACGCCAGCAACCAGTGGCGCGAGCAACATAACTCGAGTCAGTTTTACGATTATCGCTGCATGTTGTGTTTGCTCGTTTCCCGACGCTGCAGTAGCAACAGTCTGTGCAACATCGTGCACGCTTGCCCCGACCCACGAACCAAATTGGGCACCAGAAAAGCCGATTATTTCAGCAAACGCCGGTAATAAAAAAATAGCGAGTGTGCCACAAATCGTGACGAGCGCAATTGCGTACGCCATATCGTCATCATCAGCGTCACTGACTGGTCGCATTGCAGCAATCGCTGATGCTCCACAAATCGAGAATCCTGTTGCCACGAGCAGACTGAGTCCATGTGAAAGCCCAAGCTTTTTGCCAAGCCACTGAGTGCCGACAAATGTGATCGCAACGACGAAAACAACGAGAAGTAAGCCTGGCGCACCTAATTCGCGAACCTGAGAAAAAGATAGTTGCAAGCCCAACAACACGATGCCCAAGCGCAACAAACTTCGAGCCGCAAACCGCAAACCACTACGACACCGGTCTGGAATCAGGCCAAGATTTGAAATCAATCCACCCAAGACAACGGCAACCACGAGAGGCGAAATAACCAGTGGCGTTTGAGATTTGACCAGTGATTCGACTGCAAAGGCGACTATCGCGACGATCGCGGTAAGGCCTAGCCCGGGTAGATGCTGTTTGTAAATCATGGCTATCAGAGGTTAGTTGTAAAAATAAAAGAGCCCCAGCCGAAGCCGGGGCTCTATATCTTCTTAAACGAATTAGAAATTAGGCTTCTTTGTAACCCTCTGCCTTTGAGCGTGCGATTGCGAGGCCCAAGATCAAAAGACCGTAACCTGGCTTCGCCAAAACGTCGGCGATTGTGTAACCAACCTGGATCACTGTCGATGATTCTGCTGAGTCAAGACCAACTGCTTTGGCCAAGAAACTCTCGCTGTCACCCAAAAGATAAGCAATTGGGTAAACCGACCAAGTGATCAACAAAATGTAACGAAGGTTGTTGAGTTTCTTGCCGATTTCTCCGCTTTGACCCTTGAGTGCTTGTCCAACTTCACCTGCGAACAAGATCCAAAGAATGTAGAGGAATGGGATCATTGCGACGACCCACCAAATCATGCTGGCACTGCTGCCTGCTTCTGCGATCTCGCCTGGGTATCCGAAAGCGATCATCAAAACTGCTGCAACAGCAAGTTTTGTTGTTACGCCTTTAGCTTTTTCTTTGGCGATGCCAGAAACAACTACTAGTTCAGCCACAAGTAGTGGAACTGTCAATAGCCAGTCTGCGTATCGGTAACCTTCATTGAATGGTGCTTTCTCGGAGAAGCTAACGAACATTCTCCAGTAGTGATAAGCCGCGATTCCGCAGATCATTGCCGACATTGTGACGGCACTGCGATATGCAGGAGAAACTCGACTTCGTGAGACCAGGTAGTAAACAAACGAGATTGCCATTGCTGCAACAGCAAATGAAAGCGCGTTGTAAACCAACTGGTCGTTACTTGTTGTAAGTACTTCCATTGTTTCACTCCAATTTAATAAACGGCCCCGAGTCCTTTTGGTCCCCTTCAAAAGCCTCCTTCATCATGACACAAACTACGACTTAGTGCTAATACCTGGCCCCAATGATTAATTAACTTTTGGCAAACATATTCATAGATAGCCTCAAAATATGGCAAATATCGCGTCTGTCGTGCGGCGTAAAGTGGCGAACTGGACAGTCACGGCCGTGCGCAAAGATGGTGCTCTTGCCAGCAAACCAGACGTTCTTGTCACCGAAGAACCACTCGAGATTCGCGCCGAGTCGCCATCGCAAGAAGCACAGCCAGTCGCCGTAACGATGCGCACGCCCGGCCACGATTTTGAGTTGGCGGTCGGGTTTTTATTCACCGAAGGCATGATCAAAAAATCAGATGATGTGCGCACGGTTCGCTATTGCCAATTACCTGATACTGCCGAACAGCAATTCAATGTAGTCACGGTGAGTTTGAGCGCACCGTTTGACGAGGCTCTTTCGCGTCGGGGGATGGTTACCTCGGCCAGTTGCGGTATTTGCGGCACAACTTCAATTGACCAGTTGGCGCAAATCACGAGTCGCATTGATCTCGCAGTTGGGCCAGCGATTACCTCGACACTATTAATTTCGCTCCCAGACATTATTCGTCGAGCACAACCAACTTTTGATCGCACGGGTGGGTTGCATGCGGCAGGTCTCGTCGACGCTCATGGCGTCGCGTTTTGTGTGCGCGAAGACATCGGTCGGCACAATGCAGTTGACAAAGTCATCGGCAAAGCAGTGCTTGACGGCAAGTTGCCGATTGCCAATCATGTTCTGGTTGTCAGCGGACGATTGTCGTTTGAGATCATTCAAAAAGCAGCCATGGCGGGTGTCGCATTTATTGCCGCGGTCGGCGCACCTTCAAATCTTGCTGTTCAGACTGCCGAAGATCTCGGCATCACGCTCGTCGGTTTTGTGCGTGATGGCACGGCAAATATCTATACACACAAACACAGAATCACAAATTAGATAGCCTGAAGTTAACTAGCCCTTGTAGCTCAGTGGATAGAGCACCGGACTTCTAATCCGTAGGTCGCAGGTTCAAATCCTGCCGAGGGCGCTAGAAGCTAG
>CAMCZA010000072.1 GCA_945885515.1 Ferrithrix thermotolerans DSM 19514
TCTACGGTGTAGTCGTCAATAGCTACTGCCGACACCCATTGCGATGGAGTCATTAGTGGCCGACCTGCAGTTGACGCAATGAGCTTCTCATCACTACGTGCGGCTATTGAGTAAGCCACATCTTTCGCAGTTAATGGAGTTCCATCATGAAATTTAACGTCGTCTCGGATCTTCAGTACTGTCTTGAGTGGATCGGTTGTATCCCATTCTGTAACAATCCAAGGGATCAATTTTCCAGACGGATCCTTACGCACTAATGGGTCATAAAACATAAAACCTAAATTTTGTGACCATACATAACCTTGAATAGCAAAAGGAGTCAACCCTTCCACTGCTGCATTCATTCCGATTTTTAAGGTGTCTTTCGATGACACCGCCGGACCTGCCGCAACCGTATCCGCTGTTGTATCTGACGTCTCATTTGAAGATGTATCGTCGCTACTACATGCTGCGAAAACCAATGCCCCAATTGATGCACCAGAAAGACCTAAAAACGCACGCCGCCCCAATGCCCCACCACTTGTTGATTTCTCAATATTTTTTTCAATTGCTTCGTCCACGAACTAACCCCCATTTGTTTGTGCAGTGTGCTTTAATGCGACACCGTAGACCCTATTATGGCACATACTGGAAACGATTGCAAATAAATTTATTACAATTCCCGATCAAAAAACGATAGGTCGATCGACCTGCTATCGTGAAAATCATGTCAAAATGCCGTGATTTATTGGATTATGGAAACACCAAATATTGAAATTGCTCGAGAATTCCAACATTCTCCGTTTGGTAACCACAGCCCAGAATTACAAGAATTACTGGAATTGATGAGATCCCAGCCCATCGCTGGAAAGCATTTTTTATTCATGTCCAAATCTCAGGAAGAATGGGTACTAGGACGCTTTTCTGTCGACTTGCCCATCCAGCAACTATTTGCTGACCAAACGACATTTAACAATCTCTTAACTGCCGAATGGCACGTCTTTAAACTTCGATGGTTTGAGCTATTTGGATCGGAATTGGAAATATGAACCCATTTCTTTCTCCGAGTGTGATTGGCTATGCGAAATCCAGAAGTATATGCGCCGGCGAAACTCTAGATTTTTATATAAGTAGCAAAGATTCGCTCCAGTACAACGTAAAACTAATCAGATTAATATCTCCAGATATCGGCCCGATTGGACCAGCTTTCAAGTTCACAGAAATTGAGAACGAAATCAATGGGACACACATAGGAAAGTATCAAAAAATACTTCCAGGCTCGTTCGCAACTATTCCTGGGCCATTGCCACTGCCTGATGATTTCACGATTTCTTTACTAGTTTTTCCAACCTTAATTAATCAAACTCGTCAGACAATACTTGAACTGACAGCAGAAAATGGTCTCAAAATCGAAGTTTGCAATTCACTTGAAGCCGGCTTTGCAACTTATTTTTCGCAATCAGATACAGTATTAGCTTCTGTTGTGCTTGAGGTATTACCTTCACGAACTTGGAGCGAACTGAATATCTCTATAAAAAGTGCTGAAGGATTAATAACTGTTGAGTCAAATTCGCAGTCCAAACCATCACACCTAGCACATGAGCCGATACAAGGTCATTGCACCTGGTCAGCGAGTGCACAGAATAAATGGAGTAATTCAAAAATCAGACTTGCCAGCAGAAGTCTTGAATCTGACAACCATGATCCATCATCTGTATTCAACGGGAAGCTTGAAAAAATACGAATCACAGATATTCCCTCACCAGGCGCGAGTCCAGCAACAATCGCCGAATGGGATTTTTCAATCGGAATGTCTACTGACCGAATAGTCGACGTCGGTCCTCATCACGCAGATGGAATCCTGAACAATATGCCTTCACGAGGAATTCGTGGTTCTACTTGGAATGGCTCTTCGCTATCATCAATCTTAGAGACCGACAAATACGCAGCAATTCACTTTCATGACGATGATATCGCCGATGCTAATTGGGACATTTCGCATTCGCTAGATATTCCAAAGGACTTTGAAACGGGTTGCTATGCGCTAAGACTAAGCACAGTTGACGAATCAACTCCAGAATTCTATGTGCCATTTTTTGTTCGGCCATTGGCTGGTTTGCAAAATTCAAGGGTGGCGTATTTGATACCAACCACTACTTACAGCGCCTATGCGAACATGAATCTAAGAGTTACCGCACAATTCAACGAGCTCGCACATGGGCGACTCACCGTTCTGGATAGCACAGACTTACTTCTATTAGAAGCGCCAGAACTTGGCAAATCAACATACGACGTTCACAACGACGGTAGTCCCGTTCTATATTCAGGCATGAATCGCCCAGTAACGAACTTCAGACCTAATGGTCGTATGTATAAGTTTTGTCTTGATCTAATGATTGTTGGTTGGTTTGATGCGATGGAAATTGGAGTTGACATCATTACTGACGACGACCTTCATCGGGAAGGAATTAAGAGCATCGAAAACTACTCAGTTTTAATAACTGGATCACATCCTGAATATACGACCCATGCTCAGTTTGACGCGATTCAGAGTTTTATCGATAATGGCGGAAGGCTTATGTATCTTGGTGGAAATGGATTTTACACAGCCGCCGAAATCTCGCCTTTACATCCGGACATTGTGGAAGTTCGTAGACCTGGGCAAGACAATTTATGGCGTGTTGATCACACCGAAGGAACTTTCAGTACTTCAGGCCTTCCCGGAGGATTATGGCGAAATCTTGGACGACCAGAAAATGGATTAGTCGGTGTTGGATTCTTAACCCAAGGATTTGATGAATGTACTTTTTACTCAAGAAAACCCGCGAGCGTTAGCCCAAGGGTTTCATGGATATTTGATGGCATAGGCGTGGATGAAAAAATCGGCGACTTCGGAGTACTCCAGGGAGGAGCCGCGGGATACGAAATTGATAGACATGACTTCTCTAAAGGCTCACCGGAGCACAGTGTTGTTGTTGCTTCATCGGCAGACCACAGCCCAGTTTATGACCTAATGGTTTCGTCTATTCTGGACACACTGCCTCAAACTGGGCTGGCTGAAGATCCAATTCGTGCTGACATGGTGTTTTTTGAAACCAATAATGGTGGTGCTGTTTTTTCCGTAGGTTCAATCGCTTGGGCTGGAAGCCTTGGGCATAATAATTATGACAATAATGTTTCAAAATTAACTCTCAATGTCTTGAGAAGATTCTTAGATAAAAAGAAATTTCTAATTGACTAAGCCACTGGCGCCGGAAATGCCGGTGACATTTCAGCAACAGTCACCCATCCTGGCCGGGCACTAATAATTCGATCGATTGAATTAGCAACCATATTCTGCGAGCCCACCTGCGCTCCGATGCCAGGTCGAAGTTTGATCGACTGTATCGGCTTCTGATTTAGCATCAGGTCAATATCATCTCCGGAATCTTTTTTGATCATGTTAAGCGCCACATGCCCAAAGAAATGAGCGATGAACCAAGGTTTGCCGTCTACTATCCCCGTATAAGTTTGACTCACCCCGGCACTCTCGCCACTTTTGATAGTCAATTTGCCAGGTAATTCAATATCTTGAGTTGCGAGTACTGGCAACAGAATCTTCTCAATTCGTTCAACTTTTAATCCCAAAGCGTTAGCTACTACATGGATCGATTGGGGAAAGCCAGCATGCCCGAGGATCTCTTCTGACTCCACAGCTAATGAAAAATCAGACTCTGACTTACCTACTCCGATTCGACGTAATACAGTCTCACCAAAACCAGAAATGTCTACAACACGACGCACATGCACTCTGCATCCTCTAGGCGATGAGCCTAATATCGTCAAAACTAATGCATCAAAAATTAGACCTGGGTTTACTCCGGTCCCAGCGACTGAAACACCTTTTTGGCGCGCAAGCGAATCAAGGGATCTTGCAATGGAATCATCAACGATAAATGGAAAGGCTGCTTCTTCGGCCGATATCAACACATTAGAGCCAGAATTAATTGCTTCTCGAACGTCATCTGCTACATCACGAAGCCGAGTCGTTGTTGCGATTATCACAACGTCAGCACCTGAGCGAAGTGCCTTCTCTCTTTCAGTTCTACCGTATGGTCCATAAACACTTAGCGATGGCCTAACCGATAAAAGTTTCGCCACATTCGTGCCTAATAAACCAGCACCGTAAATAGCAATTGACGTCATTTCTTTAATACACCTTCAGTTATCTCTTGCCAATTGCGACTGGCAACCTTCCGACAAACCTGTCGAAGAATCGCGCTTCTGGGTGAACATCTTCAGTCAGTTTTATTTTCGGGACATTCAGCAAATACTGTGCAGTCACCATTTCGGCTTCTTTTCTTGCCAACTGATAGCCCATACAGAAATGGCTTCCTAGCCCAAACGCCATGTGACCCGAAACTCCATTTTCGTGAATTCCGCCCTTTCTCTCAACTCCCATATATAGGTCGTTTCTATCAGGGTTGAATGTCTCGGGTTCTGCAAAAACTGACTCATCGGTGTTTGCAGAACCAAGACAAATCACGACAACAGAATCTTTTGGAATTGTCACTCCGTGCAACTCAACTTCAACATTAGTCATCCGATCCTCATTGATAATTGGTCCATCTCGTCTTAAAGACTCCGAGAAAGATCTAGTTATTCGTTCAGGGTTGTCTCGACATGCTTCAAGCTGTGATGGATCAGAAAGCAAGTTCCACCAATAATTTGCTATCCCAGTATCAGTTGTTGGTCCACCAGCTACGAGCAAAAAACTAATAAACGAAAAAATCTCTTCATCTGTCAGCGACTGGCCATCAGACTCTGCATGGACTATTCGTGAGATCAAATCAGAAGTTGGTGACGCCCTACGACTCGCGATAATTGGAGCTAGGTAATCAGCAAATCTGCGATGAGCGGATGCGCCACGATTTACCATTTCTGGGGAGTTTCCAATTGCAGCAAGGATTGTGTTGCCAATTTCAAACACCAAATCATCATCATTTTCAGGGATCCCAAGCAACGCAGTTATGACCGTGGACGGCAGAATGTTCGTGACCGTTTTAACTAAATCGATATCATTATGCATCGAGATTTTTTCAGATATTCGCTCAATAGACCTAGTTATGAACTGCTCGTACCCAATTAAACTTTTGCCAACGAACGCAGGCGCGACGATCGTTCTCTCTCGTATGTGACGAGCTCCATCGAGTTCCGCCAGTGTCCGCCCAAAAATGGGTTGAAATCTTTCCACATATGTTCTAGTTGAATACGTTGTATGGTCTCGGAGTACCGACATTACATCTTCGTAACGAGTCAAGATCCATCGTTTGTCAACTGAGTCATAGAACAGCGGTTGCTCGTCACGCATTTGCCGCCAAATCGGAAATGGGTTGTGCCTATAGTCTTCCGAAGAAAAATCCTCAATTGATACTTGCCTCATTGTGATCGACTTTCATCAACATCTAAGTGCCAGATCAAGTCATACGTAAATAGACTTCCAGTTTCGTCATGCATTTCAATTATCAACTTGTCCATCTCAACATTCCAACGATCAACTAGAGACGAATACTTCTCTTTCATTTTTTTTTGTGCTTCTGCAATACTTGGCACACATTCGCATGAACAAATAATTTCTGTTCCTCTGCGAAAAAGTGAATAATTTCTATAACCGGAATCAAGAATCGCTTCTGCGAGTTCTGGCCAAATGTCGGTATGAGACTTATCATAAATTTCTTCAGTTCCTGCTCGGATAGAAAACTTAAAGCACATGCGTTCCATAATCAGATCGCGACTCTCTCCGGTAGGCCCGATGAGATACTTTGATACACCGCTGCCAAAGTCTCAACTGTTCGGGCGCCAAGTTCAATAGGGGAAAGATTTTCTTCTGACCGACCAAGAATCAAATCAAGCAATGCCAGTGGTGGTCCCTCGCAATGATATGAACCTGCATCTAGAGGCAGAATAGGCTCTTGTTTCGCTTCCCCATTCCTCCAAAACATCAGTCGGTCCCTTTCAAGATCAGCGTGCAATTGACCCTCAGAACCAAACACCCGATATTCCTTTTGATGACGGATTCCCTGAGATCCATGAGCGGACGCCCCACTTACAGATCCACTGGCCCCACCCACAAAACGAAGGGAAATTGCATTGTGTAATTCAACTGTTGCCTCGGCCGGACCCCCGGCAAAACAAAAAGCACTCTCTGTACGAAGCGAAGTTACTCCAAGTAACCATGCCAATGCATGTGAAAGTTGCGCTTGACCATAACCGCCACCAGAAATCTTTGGATCAGTCCAAGTTCGAGTATCCACCACATCTTTAGGGTCGCCAGTCGAACTTAGTGAAGCTCCTGTCAATAGTTCTCTGATGCCAGAAGACATATGAAGCATCACATGTTCAATGTTTCCAACTCCCGAATTTCCCCAAAGTCCTAAAGCCTTTTTATATGTAGCAAGATGATTCCATCCGAACGCAACTACGACGTGTCGATTAAGTTTTTTTGCGATCTTCACCAACTCCCAGGCGTGATCGGGTCGAATAGTGACCGGCTTCTCAATTAAGACATGAGCCCCTGACTCAAGTGCAGCCTTCGCATGCTCATAATGGAAACCAACTGGGCTTGCAACAACACATAGATCAATTCCCTCGTCCAAAATATCTTTGTAGTCTTCACTGGCGACTCTGAAGTTAAATTCACTTGCAACTTTGTGCAATTCAGTTTCGCCTTTTCTACAAACCCCAATCATTTCAATTTCGTTTTCACGTTGCATCAGAGTCGGCAGATGAGAGGTCGTGGCCCAAACCCCTGCGCCAATTACCCCAACACGAATCTTGTTCATTTAAAAAGTTCTTTTGAGAGATCAGTTAAATTAGAGATGATAATTTCTTCGCATTCTGGGCCAACAGTTTCCAAGCGGTTTCCATTGTGATACGAGTGACCTGGTTCGTAACCGCCAAACGGATACTCTGCAGCAGTGGGGAAATATGCGATGTATTCATTTGAATATCCACAAAAAAATGTATAACCTGCCGCTGAACGCTCTTTTACTGCAAGACCAATTTCGTTGAAAGGCTCGCCTGGAACTGCACTAAAAGCAATATCTCCAACGCGGATTACTTGCAGATACCCATCCACTGTTGTTTCTGCATTGCCTGCCCGTGCTTTAATTACTGCTTTCTCTGCCCAAATCTTGTAATACTCGAGCGGATTGAGACGACCACGCATTTCGCGCCAATTTAGAAAATCTTTATCCTTATCGATCTTTTTGAGATCTTTAGCTGCATCTTCATATTTAATCGAATACTCTTCAAGTTTGTCTTCAACTTGCTTCGTTGTGGGTAGCGGCTTCAAAGGAAATGTCACATACCTTCCCATGCCACCAACTTTTTGGCGAGGCTGCTCATCTTTAGCCACATGTCTAAATAGGTTGATCGGTGTTGCGGACCCGTAGTCAATTTGTTCAATCGTCGTATCAGAACTTTTGATTCTGCTGAACGCAGCAAGTGCTTCGAAACCGAGTCTTTCGCCAAACTTCTGCTCAGGACCCTCTTCAGAATAAAAGCCTTCTAACGGAAGGACATTACCGGCAGCTCCTTGCAGAAAAATGCATGTAGCATTTGTCGCTTTTTCAACTACTTCTCGCACAACTCCTGGATAATCAGGTCCGATATATCTACTTTCTCCACCCAGAACAACAGGATGACATGCAAAACCAACGATCACAACTTTTGCTGTCCCATCCGTACGATCAAACCGCACAACTTGAACCTCGGTGTCAAGAACACCGTCACGGTTCCAACCTAAAATCACGCGTCCATCTTTTGTGCGCTCTCGCCGATTGACTGAGATCCCGTCAGCTTTACCACTTCCTGCTGCGACTCTCACGGCCTCCATATTTTGAGTCGCAAGGAAAGCAACGCTATTTAATCGATCTGGCAACGTTCTAATATAATTTATGTTTTCTTCTGAAATATTACGAAGATCACCCCCGAGTTTGTGAAGTGTCATGTCATCAAACGGATGAGG
>CAMCZA010000073.1 GCA_945885515.1 Ferrithrix thermotolerans DSM 19514
CATACACGAGATGCTAGTTGTAATTCGGATTAGTCGGTTAAGCGGTTAGAGTAAACAAGCCTTTTACCTTCCGGGGTAGCTCAGTTGGCAGAGCAACGGACTGTTAATCCGTTTGTCGTGGGTTCGAGCCCCACCCCCGGAGCCAAGTAATTACCCATAATCCGATTAATACGATTAGGTGAATCATGATCGAAACTGCGCGAGTGGCGAATGTTGACCATCCGCTTGATCCCTTAAGTCAAGATGAACTTGAAAAAGTAATTGTTGCGGCGCGAAGAGAGTTAAAACTCAGTCAGCATCATTTGATTGCGATGGTTCAACTTGAAGAGCCAACTAAGTCTGCACTTGCGGATTATCAAAACGGCAAAACTTATTCTCGCGCGGCACGGCTGACGATTTTTGATCGCACGACAGCCAAAGTTAGCGAGACCGTGATCACAATTAGTGGCAAAGTCTTGAGCCAGCAAATTATTGAAGGCGCCAAGGCACCAATTTTGAGTGTCGAATCTGCACAAGCGATTGCGGCTGCAAAGAAAGACCAACGGGTAATTGAAGCATTGCTGCAACGCGGAATCTCGGATCTCAGCACCGTAATTATGGAGACTTGGCCGATCGGCGCTCAGATACCCAAGCATTTTGATGACGGTCGGCGAATCATCTGGACTCCGATGTGGCATAAGCCAACACCTCAGGCGAACTTTTATGCCCACCCAATTTCGGGTTTACATGCAATTGTTGACATAGATTCTGGCGAAGTTCTCGCAGTTGAAAATGATCAACAAATTGCGATACCAAAGACACCTGGCCCGTATCGACAAAGTCAGACCGGCGCCGATGTTTCGTTGAAGTCGCTTGTGATTCAGCAGCCCGACGGCGTTTCATTTTCGCTGCAAGGACACAAAGTTGATTGGGAGCGGTGGAGTTTTCGAATCGGGTTTTGTCAGCGTGAAGGATTAGTTATTCACGATGTTTGGTTTTCTGATGATGGTCAACCCCGAAAAATTGCACACCGAATGTCGATTGCCGAATTGGTGATTCCATATGGTGACCCGAGTCAGGGTGCGTATCGCAAGAACGCTTTTGATACAGGCGAATTTGGTCTGGGTAATTTCACAAATTCTTTGACGCTCGGTTGCGATTGTCTCGGCGAAATTGTCTACCTAGATGTTGCCGTTGCCAACCCAGATGGCACGGTGCGCGAAATCAAAAATGCGATCTGCCTACATGAAGAAGACTTCGGCATCTTGTGGAAGCATGTCGACACCGATGGCAATGTCGAAGTGCGTCGCGGGCGCAGATTCGTTGCGTCGTCAATCGTCACGATTAATAATTACGAATACGGTTATTTCTGGTATTTCTACCAAGACGGATCAATCGAGTTTGAAGCAAAACTCACCGGAATCGTGTTGACTCTTGCCGACACACCAGGCAATCCACACCCATCAGCGACCGAACTTGAGCCCGGGCTGTGGGCGCCATATCACCAGCACATTTTATGTGCGCGACTTGATCTAGATATTGACGGCGACGTAAGTGGCGCGAATAATACTGTCGTCGAAATTGATTCGTTCGCTCACGAACTCGGACCAAAAAATATTTATGGTGGCGCATACGAAATAAGTGAGACAATTTTTAAACATGAACTTAATGCCAAGCGAGTTGTTGATCCATTTAAGAGTCGGTTTTGGAAGATCATCAATCCAAATCGTAAAAACCATATGGGGCATCCGGTTGGTTACAAACTCGTGCCAGGGCACACGACATTTCCATTAGCACTGCCAGAGTCAACAATCGGCAAACGCGCAGGGTTTATGTATCAGCACTTGTGGGTGACCAAAAATGAAACCAGCGAGCGATACCCAGCAGGTGATTACCCATTTCAACATGCTGGTGGTGCAGGATTGCCGCAGTGGACGCAAGCCAACCGTGAAATCGAAAACACCGATGTTGTGTTGTGGCATGTATTCGGCACGAATCACATTCCGCGTGCCGAAGACTGGCCCGTAATGCCTGTTGAGCGCACGGGCTTTCATCTCAAACCGAGTGGATTTTTTGCTCGCAGTCCGGCAATCGATGTTGCCCCAGCCTCTAAGCCTTGCCATTAGGCTTTGCCCTTGCAAGTGAGCGTTGCTATTCATAGATACATATATAAGTGGGGCCAGTAGCTCAGTGGTTAGAGCAGGGGACTCATAATCCCTTGGTCGCAGGTTCGATCCCTGCCTGGCCCACCATTCAATTTCTTGTGGTTCTCGATTTGCGCTAGTCTCGTTACACAAATCGCACACATCAATGGGATGTGTGTAAAAGGGGAAATCAATGACAAAGCGCAAAGGAATTAAATCCGCTGTTCTTGCCATTGCAGCGTTTGCACTCATCGCGGGTGCATGCGGCGGCAGTAGCGATACAGCAACAGAAGAAGTAACACCAGAGACAGCAGCACCAGCCGCTGACCCGTGTGAAGGATCAGAGCTCAAGCTTGGACTTGCCTTTGATACTGGTGGTCGTGGTGACGGAACATTTAACGACTCGGCCGCTCGCGGTGCTGAACAAGCAGCAACTGAATTGTGCTTCACAGTTCAAGAGCTTGAAGCAACAAGCGACGATGATCGTAAGCCAAACCTTGAAGCACTTGTGGCAGCTGGAAACAACCCAGTTATCGCAGTTGGCTTCGCATTCGGTGGCGCAATTGAAGAAGTTGCTGCTGCTAACCCAAATGTAACTTTCGGTTGGGTCGACGGTTATCTCGATCTTCCAAACGTAAAGACTCTCGGCTTTTCTGAGCAAGAGGGTTCTTTCCTTGTTGGTGCCGCTGCTGCATTGAAGAGCGCAAGCGGAACAATCGGTTTCATCGGTGGTCAAGAAATTGACTTGATCAAGAGGTTCGAAGCTGGTTACATCGCAGGTGCGAAGGCAGTTAACCCTGCTATCAAAGTTGAGTCAAAGTATCTCGGTGCAGCCGGAGACAATGCTGCATGGGGTTCACCTGACAAGGCTAAAGAAATCGCAATGAGCTGGTTCAAAAAAGGTGCAGACATTGTCTACACCGCAGCTGGTGGTTCAGGCGCAGGCACAATTGATGCTGCAGTTGAAGCAGGCGAAGGCAAGTGGGCAATCGGTGTTGACTCAGATCAGTACCTAACTGCAACTCCAGATCAGCAAGCACACATCTTGACATCAATGCTCAAGCGCGTTGACGTTTCAGTTTTCCTTGCTGCTAAGGCAGTTAAGGAAGGCGATGTCACTGGTGGATTCAAGATATTTGATCTCAAGAGCGACGGAGTTGGGTACGCAACATCGGGTGGATACCTCGATGATGTTGCCGATCAACTCGAAGCTTTTAAGGCAAAAATCATTAGTGGAGAAATTGTCGTTCCGACAAAACCATAATTTAAATAATTTAATTATTTGCAAGAGCCTGGGTCATTGACCCAGGCTCTTGTTTTTTGCAATGAAAGTTTGATTTATAGCGCTGACTCTTTGAAATTGAAATTAATTTGGGTGTGTGTCAGAATTGGGAAATGCAAGCTGGCAGCGCAAAGTCGAGCCAAACTCTGTCGACAGAGTCAGCAAATATCGTCGAACTAAAGAATATAAGCAAGAGCTTTCCTGGAGTTATTGCGAATCGCGACATCTCTCTACGGGTAGCTCGGGCAACGATTCATGCAATCGTCGGCGAAAACGGTGCAGGAAAATCAACCCTGATGAAGATTCTTTATGGGCTACATCAACCTGATTCCGGCACGATTTCTGTCAACGGTTCTGTTACCCAATTTAAGTCACCAAGTGAGGCGATCGCAGCCGGAGTCGGCATGGTTCATCAGCACTTTATGCTCGCGGATAATTTGACGGTGCTTGAAAATATAATTCTTGGCTCAGAACCAACAAAACTTGGCGTTCTCTCGTTAGGCGATGCACGAAAACATGTCAAAGAGATAGCAACATCAATTGGTGTTGAGATTGATCTAGACCTTCCGATTTCAGAATTAGGTGTTGGACAGCGCCAACGAGTTGAAATATTGAAAGTGCTATTTCGTGGTGCTGAGATTTTGGTTTTAGATGAACCGACTGCAGTTCTCGTGCCCCAAGAGGTTGATGAGCTGTTCACGAATCTTCGGAAACTCGTTGCAAACGGAACGACGATTTTATTTATTTCTCATAAACTTGATGAAGTTCTTGCGATTTCTGATGCGATTACAGTGATTCGACAGGGGTCAACAGTTGCTACTGTTTCGCCAAAATCCGTAGATCGTTTGAAACTTGCCGAACTGATGGTTGGTTCTGATCTGCCAAGTCACGGAGAACGTGCAACAAAAGTCGGTGAAAAAGTTCAACTGTCGGCGCGTAACTTAACTGTGATTGGCAAGGACCGCAAGAGTCCGGTTCAAAGTGTGTCGTTCAATGTTGCCGAAGGTGAGATTGTCGGCATTGCCGGCGTAGACGGAAACGGCCAGTTTGAGTTGTGCGAAGCGCTACTTGGCTTGGTTGCGAGCCAGGGCACGATTGAAATTAGTGGAACTGATGTCAGCAAATTAAGCATTCGGGAACGGCTGAACAAAGGACTGGCTTACATCCCATTTGATCGACATCGTGAAGGTTTGATGCTTGCTGCTTCTCTTTGGGAGAACGGCTTATTGGGTCATGAGGGTTCGCTTTCTCGTGGCCCGATGATTGACGTTGACTCGGCAAAAAAATCGTGTCGAGAAATCATTGAGCGATTTGGCGTGATGACACCAAGTGAACTTGTTCCAGCGTTCGTTTTATCTGGCGGTAATCAACAAAAACTTGTTGTTGGTCGTAATCTTGCAAAGGCTCCCAAAGTGCTGATTGCTGCGCACCCTACTCGCGGAATTGATGTCGGTGCGCAAGCTGCTGTCTGGGATGAGATTCGTCGTTCGCGCGACGCTGGCATGTCGGTTCTGCTTGTATCTGCTGATCTTGAAGAAATTTTAGGATTATCAGACAGAATTCTCGTGATGTTCGACGGCAAGATTTCGGCCGAACTTGAGCCGAAGAAGGCGACGCCACAAATTCTTGGGAAATATATGACAGGTGCGCAGTGAATCAGCAACTTTCTTCGAAGCGCAATTTTGACCCAATGCGTAAGTCACTCAACACACTTGGAAGTTCTGTTGCAGCAATAATTCTCGCTCTAGTTATTTGTGGCGTACTTCTGCTTGCTACCGGCAAAGACCCTTTGGCGGCATATGGAAAGATTTTAGAAACTGGGCTAACAGGCGAGAAGTTGCTTGAAATGTTGAAACGAGCGACACCCCTGATTTTCAGCGCAATCGCAGTTGCGATTGGTTTCAAGATGAATCTGTTTAATATCGGTGTTGAAGGGCAGTATTTATTTGCAGCGCTAATTTCTGCCGAAATGGGTACTCATGTTTCATTGCCAGCACCTTTGCATGTGTTATTTATTTTAGTTGTGGCTATGGTTTCGGGCGCGGCATGGGCGAGCATTGCTGCGCTCTTAAAAATTCATCGAGGGATTAACGAAGTCATTTCGACCATCATGCTCAACTACATCGCCTTGTCATTTATTCAGTGGATATTTGAAACTTTCTTTCGTGATGATTCTGACGGTGGTTTGAATGTAAAAACGACAGAAATCGTGCCGAGTGGGCGCATGCCAGATCTAGTACACGATCGACTCAACGGAATGTTCATTGTCGCGTTACTTGTTGCTTTTCTCTATTGGGTTATCGTATTTCGAAGTCGATTTGGCTTTCAGCTTCGTGCCAGTGGACTTAACCCGATCGCGGCGCGCACAGCGGGGATACCCGCAAATCAAATGATTCTATTTGCCCTTTTATTGTCAGGTGCAGTTGCGGGACTGGTTGCAATGCCATCGGTGATAGGTGATGTCTATGCGTATGGACCGTCGTCGACTCCGACGCAGTTTGGCTTCGCCGGGATCACAGTTGCTTTATTGGGTCGTAATCATCCGTTTGGAATAATCATTGCAGCAATGTTGTTTGGATTTTTAGACTCAACATCAGCAGTTCTTCAACTTTCTGAAATACCTAGTTCAATCGTAAAAGTTATTCAAGCGATCATTGTGCTTGTAGTAGTTATCGTCAACGAGGCATCGTCAAGACGTTATAACCGAAAAATTGCTGAGCAAGCAGCCTTGTTGCCAAAAAGCCTGGATGTATCGCGATGACACAGACAAAGAATTTTAAATTATTTGTTTTAATTTCTGCTGCGTTGGCAATTGTTTCAACTGTTCGTTTGTGGACCAATCAAGATGCTTTGACATCGTCAGACACAATTGGCACAGCACTGCGTTTGACAGTGCCCATTCTTCTCGCGGGTATGGCCGGTCTCTGGGCTGAACGTTGTGGAGTTCTAAACATTGGTATTGAAGGCATGATGATTTTTGGTACATGGTTTGGTGCGTGGGGTGCATGGCAATTTGGTCCGTGGGTTGGATTGCTGTTTGCAATTTTGGGCGGAATGTTTGGTGGTCTGGTACATGCCGTTGCCACAGTGCGGTTCAACATTGATCAAGTTATTTCGGGTGTTGTGATTAATTTGTTCGCCTACTTCGGTGTGCGATATTTAAGTGAGCTCGTTTACGTCGGCAAACCAGGCGGAGGTATCAGCCAATCTCCACCACAGAAGTGGGCACTTCCAAAATTTAATCTGCCGATTTTGTCAGGTGGAGAAGTTGCTGGTTGGAAGTCACCGGATTTCTTGGGTTGGTTAGAGTCGCAAAGATGGTTCGTCCTTGGAGACCTCGGCGGAATTAGTCGTGGCTTGACGCACAGTATTTCTTGGGCAACGGTGATCGCAGTGATTGTCGTGCCGGTGTCGGCATGGGTTTTATGGCGAACGCGTTTTGGTTTGCGTTTGAGGTCTTCAGGAGAATCGCCAGTTGCCGCTGAAAGTCTCGGCGTCAAAGTAAACCGACTTCGCTATTACGGTCTATTGATTAGTGGTGGGCTTGCGGGTTTGGCAGGTGGCACACTTTCAATTGTCGCTTCTTCTTATTATCGCCAAGGTCAAACTGCAGGTCGTGGTTTCATTGGACTCGCAACAATGATTTTTGGAAACTGGCGACCAAGCGGAGTCTTAACAGGCGCAATGTTGTTTGGTTATGCCGAGGGGATAAAACTCGTCGCGTCAGATTCGATCACAGCGCTGTTTTTGTTGATCGCCTCTATGTCTGGAGTATTTCTTCTCTACGCCATAATCAGTCGTAAGCGCAGTCAGCTACTTGTAACACTGTGTGCCTTCGTGCTTTCGGCAATCGCATATCGGACCATCGACACAGTTCCGGAATCGTTAACTCAGTCATTGCCATATGTTGTGACCTTGATAGTTCTAGCCACTGCTAACCAAAGGTTGCGACCACCAGCAATGGCCGGAGTTCCATTCAGACCTGGCGAACCCCACTAAAACTTTCGGCGAAGTTTTATTTGCCCTTGGGGCGAAACGCTGTCAGTCCGTTTGTCAGTTCGAGTCGTGGGCCATCGATCAGATCAATGCAATAGGGCACTGCAGGCATCACTGCATCAAGACACTCGCTAATTGAGGATGGTTTACCCGGCAAATTAATAATCAGCGCACCACCGCGAATGCCGGCAGTTTGTCGCGACAAAATTGCTGTCGGTACAACCTTCAGCGAAGTCGCGCGCATTAACTCACCAAAGCCTGGCATCATCTTTTCGCAAACTTTTTCGGTGGCTTCAGGTGTGATGTCGCGCACCGCTGGGCCCGTGCCCCCGGTTGTAACTATTAAGCAACATTTCTCAATATCAGCGAGCTCACGCAATGCTGCTGTAATTAGGTCGATCTCGTCGGCAACTACTCGCGCAACTGGTTGCCAAGACGATGAGAGATGTTTGGTGAAATATTCGTGTATCGCCGGGCCACCTAGATCTTTGTAGACCCCAGCCGAAGCACGATCTGAAACGGTGATAATGCCGATTTTGGCTGGCGAAGTTTTAATATCGGTCATCAG
>CAMCZA010000074.1 GCA_945885515.1 Ferrithrix thermotolerans DSM 19514
GCAAGCGAGCCAAATACGCCGCGCAATAATTTTGAGTATCCAGACGAAATCTCTTGACTACGAAGAGTGAACCACAAAAATGCGATGCCGCCAGTCGCCCACTGCAATAAAAATGTGGCGGCGTCTAGACGCATTAACCAACCACGACGAGCGAATGATCGACATTATTCATTGACATCGGGCCGGCATCGGTGGCGACAACAATGTCTTCAAGACGCATCCCCCATTTGCCCGGCAAGTAAATTCCGGGTTCGACACTGAACGCATGACCAGCGGCGATCACTAATTTATTACCACTGACCATGTACGGGTCTTCGTGTGCTTCCATGCCGATGCCGTGACCAGTGCGGTGGATAAAAAAATCGCCGAACCCAGCGTCATCGATGATTCTTCTGGCAGCAGCATCTACTGATTCACATGTTGCACCGACAATGCCAGCCTTCACACCGGCTGCTTGAGCGGCATGCAAAACAGAATAAGCGCTGGTGATTTTTCGCGATGGTGTGCCGACAAAAACACATCGCGTGATGTCACTGCAATAGCCGTTCATCGTGCCACCGAAATCACACAATACGATTTCATCTTTGGCAATTATCCGTGCACCAGCATGGTGGTGCGGACTCGCAGCGTTTTCTCCAGCGGCGACAATTGCAAAGTTGACGACATCGTGCCCTTCGGCAATTAATCGTGCCGAGATATCAGCCGAAACTTGGGCTTCGGTACGACCCAGAAGTGCAATATCTCCAGCCTGTAACTGCATCGCCACACGATCGGCGGCGGCACCAGCCAGACGCAAGGCCGCGATTTCGTTTGCATCCTTGGCCATTCGCATTGGCCCGACTACATCAACTGCGCGAACGAATTTCGCGCTAGACACAAAACTCATCAACTCAACTAAAAACCTTGCCCACATTTGATCGCCGACAGCAATCGTTTTGGCATCACTCAAAAGTTTGGCGACTATCGAAACTGGGTTCTCGGTTTCTCCCCATGGCACAATGCGAAAAACATCATCGAGCGGTGTTACGCGAGGTGCTTCAAGTCGTGGCACGATCAATGCAGCCACCGAATCATGCGTGACGACAAGCATTGTCAATCGCTCAAGTGGCATCGCATAGTAACCAGTCAAGTAAGGCAAGTCGTGACCAATACTCAGTAATGTGGCGTCAATTGAGCGGCGTTTCATTTCTTGACGCACACGCTCGAGTCGCGATGCATAGAGCGCACTCGGATTTAAAGTCTGAACAGAACTCATTTAACTAAACGGCCCGCCTGATAATCATTTACGGCGTCAACAATTTGTTGTCGCGTATTCATCACGAATGGACCATAACGCACAATCGGCTCATTGATTGGTAACAGACGATGAACTTTGAGCTCGCCGCCTTCGGTTGTGCGTTGGGAATTAATTACACGATTTATTTTGCGCAATGTGAGGTTCATGATCTGATGCTCACGAGTTCAACGGATACGGTTTGCTCGGCAGCACGCTTGGCATGATAACTAGATCTCGTCAACGGACTTGCTTCAACATGTTTAATGCCAAGTTTTTCACCAAACTCGGCGTAAGTCGAAAACTCTGTCGGGTCTGCCCACCGCACAACTGGCAAGTGTTCGACAGAAGGTCGCAAATATTGACCGATTGTGACAATCTGCACACCGACTGAAGCAAGATCGATCAGCGTCGCTTCAACTTCATCTTTACTTTCGCCTAGACCCAACATGAAACCTGATTTAGTGACCAGGCCTGCAGCGCGAGCACGAGCCAAAACTGACAAACTTCGTGCGTACCCTGCCGATGGACGCACTTGGCGTTGCAGTCGCGCGACGGTTTCAATGTTGTGATTCAAAACATCTGGACGCTCGTTGAATAAAACCTGAAGAGCATCGGTGCCCTTGGCGTCTGAGATTAAAGTTTCAACTTTCGTATCTGGTGAAACTTTTCTAATCTCACGAATGCATTGCGCGACATGCGACATTCCACCATCGGCAAGATCGTCGCGCGCGACCATTGTTAAAACTGCATATTCTAGTTTCATTTTTAAAACTGCTTGAGCGACGCGTA
Source organism: Ferrithrix thermotolerans DSM 19514 (assembly GCA_945885515.1). GTDB lineage: Bacteria > Actinomycetota > Acidimicrobiia > Acidimicrobiales > Ilumatobacteraceae > BACL27. The sequence continues at coordinate 2,066 of CAMCZA010000074.1, forward strand.
ATGGCTCGTTTGAATCTGGTGCGAGCGGTTTGCGGGTGTCAATCAAACAAAAACCACATGCCCGAGTGCAGCGCTCACCGAGCACCATCATCGTTGCTGTGCCGTCCGCCCAACACTCAGACAGATTAGGGCAACCCGCTTCTTCACAAACCGTGACCAGATTCAAATCACGCAGAGTTTTTTTCGTCGCGAGAACTTCTGCACCGAGGGTTACATGAGGTCGCAACCATTCGGGCTTGCGCTCGGTGATCTGAATATTTGACCCGGTGTTGAGATCTTCATTTAGTGGTACCCAGGCAACATCGTGGCGATCAATGACACCGTTTGTCCAGCGCTTGGCTGCAAGTTTTGCAACGACATCAACGACATGTTGCAACGAAACATTGATGCCGAGTTCAGCCAACGAGGTCACTGGATATTCGGCAATACCGCAAGGCACGATATGGTCACGCATATATCTGAGATCTGTAGAAACATTTAAGGCGAAGCCATGCATCGTGCGACCACGCGAAACACGCACACCGATTGCGCAGATCTTTTTTGGAAATTTTGATTTTGGATCAATCCATACACCGGGATATCCATCAAAGCGCCCAACATTTGTGACGCCGAGTTCTAAGAGTGTGTCAATTACGAGTTGTTCAACACTGCAGACATATGCCTGCATATCGGCTGGTCCGCCAACGCCATGCTTTGCTTCGAGTGAAAGAATCGGATACGCAATCAATTGTCCTGGTCCGTGATAGGTAATGTCGCCACCGCGATTGACTTTCACAAGTTCTGCACCGACCTGCTTCGGATCACACTTGAGATTCGTTTCTAAATCTGCACTCGGCCCGTAGGTGAATACATGGGGATGTTCAAGTAGCAACAAATGCTGACTTGACGATTGCGAAAACATTGCATTTTGAATGGCGAGCGCTTCACGATATGGCACCTTGCCGAGCCAACGAACATTTAGTTTTGTTGCGACCTGAGTATCTTCGCGCAACACGATTTAGATCTCCGCTGACCAATCCTGCGTTTCAAGAACTCGTTTTACTTTTGCGAGAAAACCAGCCGCGTATGCTCCGTCGAATGCTCGATGATCCCAACTCATTGCAAGATTGCCAACTGGATGAATTGCGATGCTTTCTGAGCCATCGCTAAGTCGAGCGACAACTGGCTTACGCACAATCGCATCCGTGGACAAAATTGCAACCTGCGGCTGATTAATTATTGGCATCGTCAAAACTGATCCTGCCGAACCGTTATTTGAAATCGTGAAGGTGCCACCCTGAATTTCGTCGGGCGTGAGTTTTCGAGTGCGTGCGCGAGTTGCGAGGTCTGAGATTTCGCGTGCGATTGCACGAAGGCGTTTCGAATCGGCGCTGCGTACTACTGGCACCAACAAGCCCTGAAACTCAAGATCTACGGCAATGCCAAGATCGACATAATTGTGTACAACTAACTTGTCGCCTTCAATGCTGGCGTTGAGATTTGGATACTCGGCAAGAGCATCAACAATCGCGCGCGCAATAAACGGCAGATATGTCAGTGTGAAGCCTTCGGCTTGCTTCCATTGATCTTTGACCTCGGCTCGTGTTGCATCGACATTTGCATAGTCAACCTCGACGACACTGAAAGCGTGGGCGCTCACTGCTTGCGACATAATCATGTGGGCAGCAGTAAGTTTGCGAATTTTTGAAAGTGGAATCACAGTTTCGCGTTCGGTGCTCTGAGTAAATTTTGGTGCTGGTGCCGGTGCTGGTGCTGGTACTGGTGCTGCGACAACTGGCGCGGCGACAACCGGAACGGGTGCGGGTGTTGCGACAACTGGTGCGGGTGTTGCGACAACTGGTGCAACAGTTTGTGGTGCCGACCCATTTTTGTCAATGAAATCTAAAACATCCTCACGAGTGATGCGATTGCCCGGACCAGTTCCGACAAGGGTGTTGACATCAATGCCGTGATCGGAGACAAGTCGGCGCACAACCGGAGAAAGTAATTTGTTTGAAGAGTTTGCTGGCAACACTGCTCGCGATGTCGTAACCGCACTCGAAGCAGGCGCAACAGCAACTGGTGGAGCAGCGACCTGAACTAATGGTGCGACTGGCGCAACAACAACTGGCGCAACCGGTGCAGCAGCGACTTGAACGACTGGTGCGACCGGCGCAACAACAACCGGTGCAACACTTGCATTTGCCGAACCAACTACCGCGATCACGGTACCAACAGCGACCGTGTCGCCTTCTTTGACTCGAATTTCTGTCAATGTGCCTGCAACAGGCGATGGAACTTCTGTATCTACTTTGTCGGTCGAAACTTCAAACAATGGTTCATCGGCGGCAACTGCATCGCCAACTTTTTTAAACCAGCGCGTGATTGTTCCTTCGGTGACAGTTTCGCCTAGTTGTGGAAGTGTGATATCAGCCATTTGATTTTCTCTCTAACGCTTCAATTCTAAGTTTGTCATGCATTGAAACTTCTGCCAGTTAGCGAGAGAACCGTCTCGCCAAATAGTTCACTCAAACTTGGGTGTGGCATTATGAATTCGGCGATTTCGTCGACTGAAGCCTCCCAGTTAACGGCCAAATACCCTGCCGCTAGTTGCTCGGTAACCCAAGGCCCGACCATGTGGACTCCGAGCACTTGCCCTGCCGAACCGTCGGCATTTTTTTTGGCGATGACTTTGACGAGTCCATCCATTTCTCCAAGGATCATGGCCCGCGAGTTCGCACGAAATTGATGCTTGGCAACAACTACATCATGACCTGCTTCACGAGCCTGCTCTTCTGATGGACCGGCCCACGCAACTTCTGGATGACAATAAATTGCCCACGGCACGCGGTCATACATCACCGGTGTCGCCACTTCGCCACGCATGTGCTTAACTGACAAAATTGCTTCGGCATATGCAACGTGAGCAAGTTGCGGAGTGTTGATCAAGTCGCCGATCGCATAAACACCCGACTCTGCAGTTTGACAATATTCATTGACAACAACAAACCCACGATCATCAACTTGCACTGCAGTGCCGGCGAGACCAAGCGAATCAGAAAATGGTCGACGACCAATTGACATCACCAAAATATCAACAACGAGAGGGTCGCCGGTTGCAAAAGTGATTTGTATTGAACCGTCCGACAACAAACTTTGTCCGGTGACAACAACTCCGGTACGGATGTCGATCTTCTTTTTAGTGAAACTTCTAACTACAACATTGGCAACATCTGGGTCAAGGCCAGGCAAAATTTTTGGTGCACCTTCGAGAATTGTTACTTGTGACCCGAGGTCGGCAAATGTTGATGCGAACTCACAACCAATCGCACCACCACCAATAACGGCAATGCGTTTTGGAATTGAACTCAACATCAAAACTTCGTCCGATGTCATTATTGGTCCGCCAATAGGAAAACCCTTAATTGTGCGGGGCACTGAGCCACTGGCGAGAATAATTTTTTCGCCAAGAATCTTTGTCGAACTGCCATCAGCCGAAGTGATATTGACCGAGTGATTAGCCTCAAGCGAGCCTGTGCCTAAAAGATATGTAACTTTCTTTGATTTAGTTAAACCTGTCAGACCTTTGACAAGACCTTCAACGATTCGCGCTTTGCGCGCCTGACTGACAGCAAAGTCAACACCGGTTGATGTGGTGTTGATCCCAAATTCTGAGGCGTGAGCAACATGACGATTGGCGGCGGCAGTTTCAAGAAAAGCCTTTGCCGGAATGCAGCCGCGATTGAGACAGGTGCCACCGATTGTGTCGCGCTCGACGAGCGCAACTTTCATCCCCGCTGACGCTGCATAAAACGCGGATGCATAACCACCAGGGCCTCCACCGACTACGACGAGATCAAATTGGTCTGCCAAGGGTTCTCTTTCTAAATGCTTCCTGTTTTATCGTAGCCGTTTGCGCAATTGAGCTTTGAACGACTCACCGTGACATTAGAAACAGTTGGAGCGAACCTGCGGTCAAAATAGCCACACCACAAAGCAATGCAAAAAAAATCAACTTTCTTGTACTCACGAGCAATTATTCTATTGGCCAAGACTCAAGCTTTAACCGCTGACGGGCTGGTTCAACTTGTTAATCTGATTGAAGATGAACAATCAATCAACAGTTGCAACACTTGGTGTACGCATAGTTGCAACCCTCTCGCTGGCACTAATTTTTGGTTGCGGTGCAGATTCTGCAAAACAAACTGATCCCGCAAAAACTTCAGAACAACAGACACAAGCGACACAGGCACCAGCATCGCCGGCGATTTTTACCGCGACACTGTTGAGTGGTGCAACATTTGATAGCACGAAAGTTTTAGAGTCGCAGCCACTTGCGCTCTGGTTTTGGGCTCCTGGTTGACGGGCATGCAAATCTGAGTCTTCCTCGGTCGAGGCTGCATACAAAACTTTTAAGGGCAAAGTTCAAGTCACTGGCGTCGCATGGAACGGCAGCGGCGGAGACATGCAAGATTTTGTAAATGAAAATGGTCTTACGTTTACGAACATCAACGACTCGGCTGGCGAAGTTTTTGCACGGTTCAATGTGCCGTACCAACCGGCTTGGGTTTTTATCGCCAAAGATGGCATTGTCACGACAAGAGTCGGTGTGCTTTCAGATGAAGAGTTAGACCAAGAGTTAACAAGACTGGCTTCGAGCTGATGGGAATTCGATCATTCGGCAAGCAATTATCGGCCGACAATCTTGAAATTGATTCAGAACGCCTCTGCGAACGATTCAAAGAGTATGACTTCGTCAGTATCTCCGACTCTGAGAGTCGCACTCGCACAAAACTTGCGGGTGAAATCAAACGCATGCGCATCAAGCCACGCAGTGGTGTGCCAGCCGTAGAACTTGTGATCAACGATGGCACGGGCGAAGCCACAGTTATCTTCAGCGGTCGACGCAGCATTCCCGGTGTCGATCATGGCAAGTGCATCATGGTTGATGGCGTGCCACATCGCGACGGAGGTCGCACTGTAATTTTGAACCCGGCTTACACCCTGCTCGGGTAAAAAACTTTCAGCCAATCAATATTTTTTGAATTGCGGCTTCAGCGTCTTCGGTGATCAACACCATCACTTCGTCACCTGCGCGCAAAATTGTGTCGCTTTCGGGCACGAGCACAATTTGGTCGCGTACGATCGCAACAACAGTCGAACTTCTTGGAAACTTTAATTCTTTTAGCGTCTTGTCGCATGCCGGTGACGCGACGGCCAAAGTAACTTCAGCGAGTTCGGCTTTACCGCCTTTAAAATCCATGAGTTTTACAAAGTTGCCGACCGAAACTGCCTCTTGAACGAGACTTGTAATCAAGTGAGGTGTCGACACGGCAATGTCAATGCCCCACATCTCGTTAAACATCCAATGGTTTTTAGGATTATTGACGCGCGCGATAACTCTTGGCGCGCCGAACTCTTGTTTCGCTAGTAACGACACAACCAAGTTGTCTTCATCGTCGCCCGTGACGGCAGCGACAACTTCTGCGTCAGCGGCACCAGCTAGGCGAAGCACTTCAACATCACATGCGTCACCGAGATGCCAGCGAACACCTTTACCTTCTTCTTCTTTGCCATAGTTGCGCACGACCGCGCGATCGTTTTCGACAACGACAAC
>CAMCZA010000075.1 GCA_945885515.1 Ferrithrix thermotolerans DSM 19514
CGACGCGGGTCAGTATGTGACTCGGGCAAAGACGAGAGAAATTCTTTTGGTGCGCTCTCGCCCCATCCAAGTCGTCGAAAGAAAACATCCAGTACCGAGTCATTGGGCGCAACTGTGGCTATGCCAATACCCCAAGCGAGTTTTGCAGAGCTCATGAGTCGAACACCTCTGGTCGCAAAGTCGGAAACAGAATCACATCTCTAATGCTTGAAGCACCGCTGAGGAGCATCACGAGTCGATCAATGCCGATACCGAGACCACCGGTTGGTGGCAGACCGTATTCGAGTGCACGCAAATAATCTTCGTCAATTGTTCCTGCTTCAAGGTTTCCTGCGGCTTTTGATTTCGCCTCTTCTGCAAATCGCTCACGCTGTTCAATCGGATCATTTAGTTCTGTGAAACCATTTGCAAGTTCATGTGTGCCAACGAACAACTCAAATCGCTCGGTCAAGAACGGATCATCTCTGTCGACTCGGGCAAGTGGCGAAATTTCAACTGGATGCCCAGTTACAAATGTCGGTTTAAGCAGTGTCGATTCGGCTTTTTCTGCGAATATTTCTTCGATGATTCGCCCCGAGCCCCAACGAGTTTCGGTGTGAATATCGTGTTTCTTTGCGATTGTACGCAACACATCAACCGGCATTGATGGGTGAACTTTTTCGCCCACTGCGTCACTAGCGAGGTCAATCATCCGCACACGGCGCCACGGTTCAGCAAGATCAAATTCGGTGCCACGAATATTTACAAATGTCGTGCCGAGAGCATCCCGAGCCGCATTACGAATCAAGACTTCGGTTAGATCCATGACATCGGTGTGATCGGCGAAGGCTTGGTATGACTCCATCATTGTGAACTCTGGATTATGTCGTGTTGAGACACCTTCGTTGCGGAACACTCGACCGATCTCAAATACGCGCTCCATTCCGCCAACGATCAATCGTTTGAGGTGAAGCTCCAGCGCTATTCGCAAGTAGAGCTGCATATCAAGTGTGTTGTGATGAGTAATAAATGGCCGAGCGTGCGCACCGCCAGCCTCCATGTGTAGAACCGGAGTTTCTACTTCGATGTATTCGCGCTCGCTTAGCGTGCGTCGGAAACTTGAAATGGTTGCGTGTCGAACTTCAAACACGCGACGCGCTTCGTCGTTGACGATTAAGTCTGCGTAGCGTTGTCGATAGCGAGTATCAATGTCTGTTAGCCCGTGAAACTTGTCGGGCAGTGGTCGAAGCGATTTTGAAAGCAAATCAACTGACGAAACTTTGACTGACAATTCGCCTTTGCGAGTAGTCATGATTTTGCCGTGCGCACCAACCCAGTCGCCAAGATCGAGATTATTGATTACATCAAACTGAGCATCACCAACGACTGACTTTGAAACGAACAACTGAATGTCAGCACTGCGATCACGAATCGTAACGAAAATTAGTTTTCCTTGATCGCGCTTGAGCATGATTCGTCCTGCGACCGAAACAAGTTCTTCGGTTTCATTGCCAGGCTCGAGGGGTGCAAACTTTTCACGTAATTCACCGAGTGTGTGGGTGCGGTCAAAACGATATGGGTAAGGGTTGACGCCAGTCGTTCGTAGTTCGTCAACAGCAGATAGTCGGCGAGTGCGCTCAGCATTTAGCCCGCTGCGAGTATCGGCTAGCTCACTATTTTCGTTATTGATATCGCTTGTCACTTTGCTCGCTTCGCTAAAACTATGTGTTTACCACTGTAATTCGTTCAGGCGAAGCGAGAGAAGCGAATTATCGCTATTCAATCACTATTAAGACATCACCAGCACCGACAGTATCGCCAGCCTTGCAACTGATTTTCTTTACGGTCCCAGCTTTGTCTGCTTGAATCTGATTTTCCATTTTCATGGCTTCAAGCACCAAGACAGCATCGCCTTGAGCCACAACTTGGCCCTCGGATACAAGCAATTTGATAACCGTGCCTTGCATTGGCGCAGTGACTGTGCCACTTGCGGCTGTTGCAGACTGACTCGCACTGCGAGATGCTGATCGAGTTTTAGTTGTTGGTGCGCCTACACCGGCGAATGGTGGTACCCAAACTTTGACATCAAACCGCTTTCCGTTGACTTCGACAACGGTATTTTTTTCGACAAGGCCGTCTGCGTTGGCTTGAGTCTCGCCAGTTGTTGATATTACTTTTGTTAAATCTAAAACTTCTTCGACCCATTTTGTCGAGTGCTTTGTTGCGGCAAAGTCTGGATGTCGCAAAATCGCAAGGTCAGCAGAAATAGTTGTGTGTAGTCCTTCGATCTTAGTTTCTTCAAGTGCGCGAATCGTGCGTGCGATCGCAGTCTCGCGGTCTTTGCCCCAAACAATCAACTTTCCAATTAGGTTGTCGTAATACTGACTGACCGTGTCGCCCGACTCGTAGCCACCGTCGAATCGCACGCCAAATCCATCGGGTGTCGTAAGTTTCGTGATCGTTCCAGGTGAAGGCAAGAACTTTCCCGCTGTTGGGTTCTCGGCATTGATTCGTACTTCAATTGCGTGACCTCGCCGCGCAGCCAAAACTTGCTTTTGTGTCATTGGCAATTTCTCACCAGAAGCGACTCGAATTTGCCATTCGACCAAGTCAATACCAGTAATCAATTCTGTAACTGGGTGTTCGACCTGTAATCGTGTGTTCATTTCTAAAAAGAAAAACTCTTCGTCCTGATAAATAAATTCAACAGTTCCGGCATTGAAGTAGCCGACTGCTTTTGCGGCCTTGACGGCAGCGGCACCCATTTCATCTTCAACGCCATCTGGCAAAGCTGGCGCTGGAGCCTCTTCAATTAGTTTTTGGTGACGGCGTTGCGCCGAGCAGTCACGAGACGAAACCCAAACCACATTTCCGTGGGTGTCGCCAACGAGTTGAATCTCAATGTGTCGTGGCCAAGACAAGTATTTCTCGACATAGATTTCGTCGCGTCCGAAAAACGCCTTTGATTCGCGTTGCGCAGACTCCATTGCTTCTTGAACACTTTTTTCATCGTGGACAACTTTCATTCCGCGACCGCCGCCGCCGAACGCTGCTTTGATTGCAACCGGCCAGCCATGGCTTTTGCCGAACGCCAAAATCTCATCGGCACTCTTTAGAAATTCAGTGGTTCCCGGCACGATTGGTGCGCCGCCACGTAGTGCTGCTTTACGCGAAGAAACTTTGTCGCCCATTTCGACGATTGCAGCCGGTGGTGGTCCGATAAAAGCGACACCCATGTCGGTAATCGTCTTGGCAAAGTCCGCGTTCTCGCTGAAAAATCCATAACCCGGGTGAACGGCATCGGCGCCACTGCGCTTAATCGCGTCAATAATCGCATCGGTTTTTAAGTAACTCTCGGCGGCAGTAGTCCCGCCTAACGCGAACGCCTCATCGGCGAGTCGCACGTGTAGCGCGTTGCGATCAAGCTCGCTATAAACGGCGACCGTGGCGATGCCCATTTCTCTAGCGGTGCGGATAACTCGAACGGCGATTTCGCCTCGGTTGGCGATCAAGATTTTCTTTAACACGGGTTACTATTCTCGCTGATGACAAGCACTGATAACAACTGGCAAGATAATTGGTTTGTGCGCAGGGTGCGAGAGACTGGCAGTACAAATACAGATTTATTTGCCGATGCCCTTGCTGGTGCGCCGAGCCACAGCGTTTTAATGGCAGATAATCAGACGGCGGGTCGGGGTCGACTTGACCGAACTTGGGAAGCAAAACCAGGAACAAATCTTCTGGTGTCACTCTTGTTTCGTAGTCAAGCCAATCTTCTGTCCTCATGGCCAAGAATTGTTGCGATTGCGGCGGCGCACTCATGCCAGGAAACTATTTCGAGTGGTGGGCAAACTATCGCCGCTGAAACAAAAGTAAAATTGAAATGGCCAAACGATTTGTTGTTGGGCGATCTCAAACTCGGTGGAATGCTGAGTGTCAGCGATCCACAGAATTCGTTTATCGTCGTTGGCATTGGAATAAATATTGGTTGGGCACCTTCACAGGCTGCTGCGTTGGGCACGGTCGCCCGAACCAAAACTTTGACGCCAGTTACGTTGCTCGAAAATATGCTGTTGCATATCTCTCAAATTGAAAAGTTAAGTTTGCTTGAGCAACATCAGCAATATCTCGACTTGCTTGCAACTCTTGGAAGACAAGTTCGCGTCGAGTTAACGAATGGTGCTGTGATTATCGGCCAAGCAGTAGACCTTGATGTTGACGGGCGACTAATTGTTGTTGAGAACAGTGATCAATCCATACGACACATAATTGATACTGGGGATGTAGTGCACCTGCGCAACTCGGATCACGACTAACTTTGAAAGCGCATGCCGCGAACACATAATTTAAAAAAAGATACGGCTAGCCCCAAATGGCCAGGAGCACTTTTTTTGATGCTGTTGATCAGTACTCTCGGAGCCTTTCAAATTGCTGCAGCGACTAAATCTCAATTAGCAACCGTTCAACGCGACTTGGTGGCAACTTCTGCGCTGACTTTATTGTCAGAGCCAAATGCAGGGTTTGAGAATTACTTGCTTGTTGGCTCAGATTCGCGAGAAGGTGCAGACCCTAATGATGCAGATTTCGCGGCAATCGGTGGCGAAGGCGAAGTTTCGGGTCGCCGAAGTGACACTCTGATGATTTTTCACTATGACATTGCAACTGGCTCAGGTGCCTTGGTTTCGTTTCCGCGAGATTTGTGGGTCAAGTTGGGTGATGGCCAAAAAGCTGGTCGAATTAATGCTGCATATCAGTTAGGTACCGATGTGCTGATCCGCACTATTCAAAATGAGTTCGGCATACCGATTCATCATTATTTAGAAATTAATTTTCAAGGTTTCAAAGGGCTAGTAGACGCAATTGGTGGAGTTAAAATTTGTCAGCAGTATCCATCGCGTGATCGACGCACTGGGTTTTATATGAAACCTGGATGCAATAATCTGAACGGAGTCAAGTCACTGGCGTTTGCGCGCAGTCGTTATTTTGAAACGAAAGTTGAAAATGAGTGGCAGGTTGATGGCACCTCTGACATTGGGCGCGGCAAACGACAGCGACAATTTATTGGAGCAATGTTGAATACTGCGTTGACTCGAATTATCTCCAACCCGTTTTCGGTCTCGGGTGTTTTCGCCGGCGCAACGAACGCGATTATCACCGATGAGAATTTAGATTTAATAGAATTCGCTGCCAAGATGAAGCCAGCAGCAAGTGGGGATATTACGAAATACTCACTTGCGGTCTACAGCAAATCTGTTGGTGATGAATCGGTATTGCGCGTAGACAAAGATTCGGGCCCCGTCTTGGATTTTTTCGGTGGCAGGGGCCCTGCGCCGGCACCAGGCGAGTAACTAGATTTTTGTCGCGCTGGCTTTAGCCACAATTGGCAAAAACTCGGCGGCAGTCACAGGCACGCCAATGTTATTTCCCTGGACGAAATCGCATCCCAACAGCTTCAGCCGTTGCGATTGATCTTGGGTCGTCACCCACTCGGCAACAACCGCCATGTTCAATGAGTGAGCAAGTTGAATCACTGAGCGCACGATCGGGTCGTCGTTGCCTTGCGAACCAATGTCACGAATAAATGTGCCATCCAGTTTCAAATAGTCAGCAGGAAAGTTGCGCAGATTGACGAGCGACGAGAACCCGGTACCGAAGTCGTCAATCGCAAGTTTGATGCCGAGTCGCCGCAACGCGTTCAAAGTGCGCATCACGCCACCTTTGTCATCTAGCAAAGTTGACTCGGTGACCTCAAGATCAACTTGGTGAGGCTCAAGTTTGTTGTCGCGCAGTGATGCCATTGTCCGCTCGACGAATGTGGCGTCGCGAAGTTGTCTTGCCGAAACATTGATGTGGATCACAAATGAATTGTCAATTGCTTGGGCGTCGAGCCATTTACGTGTATCGCTGCACGCTTGGCGACAAACCCAGTCGCCAATTGGTCCAATGAGGCCAGACTCTTCAGCCAGTGAAAGAAAGACTGGCGGGGTCAGCACACCCCGGTCTGGATGTTGCCATCGCAACAATGCTTCGGCCCCGGCAATTCGGCCGGTGTGCGTCGAGACAATCGGCTGATAAACCAAAAATAGTTGATCAGTTGCGAGGGCTCGTTCGAGTTGCGCACTCAGCGCACTTCGCTCGCGGGCGTTGGCGCTCATCTCTTGGCTATAGATTTCGCAACGACCACGGCCTCGTTGTTTGGCCAGATACATCGCACTGTCGGCGTGATGCAACAAAGTTACTGCAGCGTCAGCGCTAGACATCTCTTCAAGTAGCGAAGCGCTAGCCATCGCGATTCCGATACTTGCACTGGTTGTAATTTCGAATCCCTGTAAAATTTGTTCGCCGGTTACGGCGGTGCGCATCCGGTTCGCCACATCCATCGCCACTTGTTCGTCGCCTAGACCGTCGCAGAGGATCACAAACTCATCTCCACCGATGCGCGCGACGACATCTGATGGCCGGGTTGCGCTGACAAGCCGTTTTGACATGTTGACGATCAACTGGTCGCCAACTGAGTGTCCGATTGTGTCGTTGACATCTTTGAGTTTGTCGAGGTCAACAAATAAAACAGTCACGCCCCGCTTTAAAGTTCGCGAGCGATCAAGTGCTTCGGCAAGTTTGCGTAGAAATAAAACACGGTTTGGCAGACCGGTAAGTGCGTCGTGAGTTGCTTGACGCTGCAACTCATTCTGTGTTTGTTTTGACTCTGTGATGTCTCGGGCAATTGATGAGTAGTGTTCGATCGCCCCTTGTGAGTCGCGAACAATTTGCAACACGACGTCAAGCGTGCGCATGATTCCATCTGCGCTGCGAAATCCAACTTCACCTTGCCAGCGATTTGACGTTGTGCCAGTGGTGATCTCACGCGGAAGTTGATCGCGAATAGCTTGAATGAAAGTTTGTAGTGCGGCGTCACCTTGCGCGGCGGTTTCGTTGAGTCCAACTAAGCGTTGTGCGTAGTCGTTGGCAAACATCAAAATGCCGTTTCGATCAAAGACCAACACGGCGTCGTGTGATGCATCTAGCAAACCGATCAACTGTTCACTCAACGCTCGTCGCGCGACTGCTTGAGTCACATCGTGAGCGGTGCCAATATAACTAGTCACGACACCGGCATTATTTTTTTGTGGTTGTGTCGAAACTGAAATCCACATTGCCTCACCATTTGGCTGCCAAAGTCGAAACTCAAAGTTAAATGCTGTCTGAGTTTCTTTTGCGAGTTGCCAAGCGCGTTCGGCAGCCGTTCGTTCTTGTGGTTGTGCGTTCACCCACGGTGCTGTTCCAACCACAAGCGGTGCTCCTGAGAGTGCCAAAAAACGAAATGCATCGTTGGCCGCAACGAGTCGACCGTCTGTATCCGTTTCAAATAAACAGATCGGCAGAGCGGTAAGCAGGGATGCGATGTTTGGGTCTATGCCTCAATCATTACACGCAACACGGATGCGTTACGGGGTTTGGGC
>CAMCZA010000076.1 GCA_945885515.1 Ferrithrix thermotolerans DSM 19514
CCGACATCTGGTTCAACTGCTGGTCACGCATTTCGCGATACCGATCTTGAAGCAAAGGTTCTTAAACTCGCCCAGCAAACAGGTATCGGCGCGCAATTCGGCGGCAAATATTTCTGTCACGATGTGCGTGTCATCCGCTTGCCACGACATGGTGCAAGTTGCCCAGTAGCGATGGCTGTGTCGTGTAGCGCTGACCGTCAAGCACTTGGCAAAATCACCAAAGAGGGTGTGTTCCTTGAACAACTTGAACAAGATCCTGCTCGGTTTTTGCCGGAGATAAAACGCGAAGAGCTGTCTCATGATGTCGTCAAAATTGACTTGAATCGCCCGATGAGCGAAATTCGCGCAACACTCTCAAAATATCCCGTGAAGACTCGAATCATGTTGACTGGCCCAATGGTTGTCGCGCGCGACATTGCACACGCAAAACTCAAACAACGACTCGACGCCGGAAACGGTCTGCCCGATTATTTAAAAAACTATTGCGTTTATTATGCCGGCCCAGCAAAAACTCCGACAGGTTTTGCATCTGGTTCATTTGGCCCGACTACTGCAGGTCGAATGGATAGTTATGTTGACGAGTTTCAACGCGCGGGAGGAAGTTTGATCATGCTCGCCAAAGGCAATCGCTCAACACAAGTTACACAGGCCTGCAAAACATATGGTGGTTTTTATCTCGGATCAATTGGCGGCCCGGCAGCACGACTCGCGCAAGACTGCATCACGAAAGTTGAAGTTCTCGAATACGAAGAACTCGGCATGGAAGCCGTTTGGAAGATTGAAGTCAAAGACTTCCCTGCATTCATAGTTGTAGATGACAAGGGCAATGACTTTTTTGAAATTGTTAACGCCACGGCGCTCGGCGCACCGGTTCAAATTCGCCGATAGTGACACTTGTCGAAGAACGAATCTCGTGCCCACTCGGCACATGGAGTGGCGAACCCGGCAAATGTCAGTTATGCAACAACTTAATTGAATCAACTCGTCGCCGAACTTGGTGTTCAAATAAATGTGCGCGCGAGTGGCAACGCAATCACATCTGGAGGTTCGCTAGATCGGCTGCTAAGCGTCGCGCTAAATATCGATGCCAACAAATTGGATGCACAGCAGAGCGTCGCGATTGTGAGGTAAACCATATTTTGGCGCGCAACGGAGGCGGGTACGGGCCGGGCTGTCATCACCATCTGAGCCCCGATCAAAATGGCGTAGGTGGATTAGAAGTTTTGTGTCGCGCACACCATGCCCAAGTAACAGCCGCTCAGGCCAAGGCGCGCGCCGCCGCACGCGCAAAATTAAAAGCTACTGAAACTAAAACTAAAACTAAAAAATCGAAGCCAGTAAAAAAATTAAAGAAGCGACTTTAACGCGTCTCGAGTTGCTGCAATTTCATCTGGGTTGCTGCTAAATTCAACCGCTCCAAAATCTGTTACTCCGACGCCTGCTAGGTCTGCAACGCGTTGCTTAACCTGTTCAGCAGTGCCAGCAATAACAATGTCGGCCGGGCCTGCCGCTCCTTCGTGATCAAGCATTGCTCGATAACTCGGCAGTTGGCCATAAATTACAAACGCCTTTGCAGCAATCTCTAAGGCTTTAGCAACATCATTTGTTACGCACACTGGTAACGCTGCAATAACCCTCGGGGCTGGTCGACCAGCAATTTTTGCGGCTTCATTAATTGTCGGCACAGTTAACGCCTGCAAAGTTTTTGGCCCGGTACACCAAGTCAGCGTGCCGTCTGCGAGGGTGCCAGTGACTCGCAACATCTGTTCACCTAGTGCGGCAACAACAACCGAAAACGGCGACGAGCCAACACCCGACAACGAACCGCGTGTCGTCAGCGTCTCACCTGTAAAATTTGCCTTCTCACAACGCGCCAACGGCATGAGTATCGAAAGATATTCACGCAAGTGGCGAACCGGCTTGTCATATGACATGCCCAACATTCCTTCAACGACAACTTTGTGGCTTAGTCCGATACCCAGACAGAGTCGACCATTTGACACGGCGTTAACGGTGTGGCTCTGTTGCGCAATGGCAATCGGATGACGCGGATAAGTCGGCACGACACTCGTGCCAATTTCAATTCGTGGCACTTCGCGTCCAACTATTGCCAGTGCAGTCAATGCATCATGGCCGAAAATATTTGGTGCCCAATAACTTGCAAAGCCATCACGCTCGGCTTGCTGTGCCTCACTAACGACATCGTCGATTGTTCCTGAATTAACAGTTCCGCCGAATATTCCGATTTTCATGTTCACCTTTTCTTAAAATTGATTTCTGAATATTACTCAACGAAACGGTGGTTCGTAGAGCTGAAGTAAATAAGTTATGGCGTCGTAGTTTGAGTCGGTACTGTTGGCGCAACCTGAGCACCAGCGATCGTTGTTTGAGTAGATGTGCCATCGCCTACATCAACAGTGGAAGGCATGACTCCTTTGCTGGCCGCCGAGTCATCTCTGAATTTTGAATCAAGACACTCACCTTCGCGAAATGGAGCAATGTCAAGCGCACGAGCAACAGCCACGGCAAAAATACTTCGACCATTATTCGATAAGTGAACTCCATCTGGGCTCAGAACCCCATTTGCCTTCGAAATTGTCGCCCAGTCAAGAATTGAAACATTTTTATTTTCTTTTGCAAGATCATAAATCACATCATTAACTTCGCGCTGTGAGTTTCTGAAAAGCGATGTAGTCACCAATAACACAGGCCGCGGACTTAACTTTTCGAGAATCTTTTTCATCTGTTTGGCATAAGACTCTTTGACTCCTTCATAGTTTGAGCCAAGAAACACCACCGCAGCGTCCCAACCAGATTCAGCTTTCATCCGCGTATCTAAAACTCTTACACCGAACTCAGCGAATCGACTCGCTTCGGCTTCCACCGCAACTTGCCAACCGAGAGGCACGAGCGCATTGCACATCTCATTGCCGTAGCGCTTTGCAGTTGCGGCCATTATTGAATCACCGATCATCAGTAACCGATTACCGCCGGCTTTTGTTCCGATTAATCCACCCTCGATGCTTGGCAAATCAAATTCAAAGCCCTCAGGAAGCGTTATCGCCGTACCGAAGTCGTATCCGGGAATCCGGCCAACACCAGACAACACATCAGAACGATCATCGCCCGTCAACGATGCGCAACTTGCGATGAGCAAAAGAGCGATTACGACCGAGATTTGTTTTCTGATCTGCCTCAAACTGCCATCACTTCGACTCGTGCATCATTAAAACAAGCACCACTCGCTAGGTCGTTCAGATCATCAGGTACGAATGCGTTGGCCGTCACGCCTTGTCCAGTGGCGCGCAACCATAATCCTTTGGGGATTGAGCACACCCCTGGTCGCATCGTTTGATCAACTATCAAGTCAATTTCTAGTGACGCAGTGTCATTGAAAACCTTAACTCGAGTCAGATTTGTAATCTTTCGAGCCTCAGCATCGGCGGGGTTCATCGTTATCGCAACACGAGGTGGGTCGGTGTCGGCGAACATCGAATTAATCGTGTGCGATGTAGCCGGGCTGAGCAGTGCAAGTCGGTATTTTTTCGCTGAATCATTCTCAATAAATTTTGGCAATGGCAATTCGCTGCCCTCTGTGAATAATTTTGCACGCTTGTCATCAAAACTTGGCCAAGTATCACGAAACTGCACAGTTGATCCTGGTGCACGAAATTGCACTGGATAGTTTTTCTGAATTGCTAACCGGTCTGCGATAACCTTTGGGTCGGCGTTGAATTCATCCACGCTAAAACCGAGTCGCAACGCAAGCGCCGCCGCAAATTCATTATTCGTTCGCGATTCGCCAACACGATCAATGATTGGCTCAATCACTTGCACCGAGTAAGAACCGTACGAACCAACAAGATCATGCACTTCGAAATGCGTCGTCGCCGGAAAGATGACATCTGCATACTTCGCCGTGTCCGTCATTACTTGTTCATGCAATACCGTGAACACTTCATCACGAGCCAAGCCGGCAAGCATGCCAACTTGATCAACTGCAGTTACCGCCGGGTTCGCACCTTGAATCACTAAAACTTTCGCCGGCACAGGCCACGCACCATCGTCGCCACGCAAGACTCTGCCAACATGATTCATGTTCATTTTGCGTCGCACTGGTCGCTCAACATTGTTTGGCCACGCAGCCTCAACATCTATCGAAAAACCGTCACTAGTTGAAGCCAGCACGCCCGAACCTGGTTTGCCAAAATTTCCAGCCACGGCCCACAAACTCAGCACAGCCAACACACCGCTACCTCCGTTGCGATTGCGTTCTGGGCCATACCCCATCCTCAGAACTGCTGGCTTAATCGTCGAAATCAATTCAAGAAATTCTCGAATTTGATTGATTGTCAAACCACAAATTCCGCTCGCATCTTCAAGTGAATATTTACTTGCCGCTTCAAAAAACTCTTTGCTGCCGGTTGTGTGCGCATCGATGAACTTACGGTCAACACAACCACTGCGCACGAGTTCATTTACCAGTGCATATGCCAAAACAACATCAGTGCCAGGATTTATCGCGAGGTGCAAGTCGGCGCGAGATGCCGTGCCGGTCGTTCGCGGGTCAACAACCACGAGTTTGCCACCAGCTTTTTGAACTTTCGCCAGCAGTGGCAATAGGTGTGTGCCACTCACGGCAGGGTTTGCCCCCCACACGACAACCAGTTTTGCATCCACGACATCAAGCGTGTCAATGCTCAACATCTGACCAAAAACTTGGTCCCATGCCGCACCATAAGTTTCGGCACAAATAGTGTGCAAAATTTCTGGCGCACCAAGCCGAGCAAACAAATGCGGCGTTAAATATTTCGCCTCAAGTTTTGGCGATGATGAGTTGTACAAATACGGCAAAACCGAGTCAACGCCGTAATCGCGAATTGCATCGCTAATTTTTGCCGCAACTAAATCAATCGCTTCATCCCAAGTTGCTTTACGAAACTCTCCACTACCCTTCGATCCAACCCGAATCAACGGCGTCAAAATCCGTTCTGGCGAATACACACGATCAGCGTGATGTTTCACTTTTTTGCAAATCCAACCGTCAGTTAGTGGATTTGAAAGCTCGTCCACTGGAGCGGCATCAACTTTTGTGATTCGACCAAGTGTCAGGGTCACTTCAAGTGAGCAAGCATCCGGGCAATCAAGTGGACAAGCGGTTCGCACCATCTATCTATTATCGCACGACTTGAGGTCGCACAAATTAGTTATTGCCCGTTGACTTTTCTTTAGAAAGTTCGTCAAAAGTATCAATATTTCTCAACTGTTTAAATTTGAACCACCAAATACCGACGATGCCGAGCGTCGCGACTCCGCCACCAATTACGGTCGCGGGCACACCAACTGCCTGCGACATCGCGCCTGATTCAAAAGCGCCAAGTTCATTTGTCGCGCCAATGAAAACATTTTCAACTGCCGAAACTCGACCTCGTTTATCGTCAGGTGTCACCAATGGAACGATCGCTCCACGCACAAACACACTTATCATGTCGCCAGCACTCAAAATCATCACCGCAAAAAATGCCACCCAATAATTGTGCGTCAACCCGAGCACAATGGTTCCTGCGCCAAATACTCCAACCGCTATCAGCATTGCCCGACCAACATGACGGCGAAGTGGTTTGAACGCCAGCAACACAGCAGTACTTGCGGCACCGATACCGGCTGCGGCACGTAACCATCCGTATGCAACATCGCCAACGAGCAGTTGATCTTTGGCAATTACAGGAAGCAATGCAATCGCCCCGCCGAATAAAACCGCAAATAAGTCGAGCGATATCGCCGCAAGCAAAATCGGCGTGCGCTTGATAAATCGCAAACCCTCCATCGCTGAATGCAGTGTTGGCTTTTCGGTATTAACAGTTGGCGCCGAAATTATTTGCAGTTTGATACGCGAGATCAAAATAATGCCGATACCAATCAAGCCCGCCGCGGTTGCATAGGCAATCCATGGCGCTGCTGCGTACAAAAACCCCGACATTGCTGGGCCAACAATCATCGCACCTGTCCAAACCGTTGAATACATCGCAACCATTTGCGGCAAGCCATTCTCAGGGGCAATCATCGGCCCGATTGAACGCATTGCTGGCGAAACAAATGCGCGTGAGGTGCCGTACAAAATTGCAATCAAAAAAATCGGAAACACACTTGTTGGATTAGTCAACGAATACGCCACAAGCGCTAGTGCAGATGCCAATTCGCCAAACATCGCAACTACTGCAACTCGCCTGCGGTTGTATCTGTCGGCGACACTGCCCGTCACAAAAACCAATAATGCAATTGGCAAAAACTCAGCGAGACCCAACCAGCCAATATCAAGTTCTCGCCCAGTGATGTCGTAAACATGCTTGCCGAGTGTCGCGGCTTGCAACATTAGCCCTATATATAGAGCCGAGTTCGCAATGATGAACGGCTTAACTGCTGGTGCTTGAAATACCTGACGCGCCGAAAGTTTTACTATTTGATTGGTTTCCGGCGTATTCACTGCGCCCCAACAATACTTGCTTTTGTGAGATTTGGTGAGACTAAATACATATATATAGTCTCTGTTCGTGTCACTCTCCCCGCTCGCCCAGCAGACTCGTTGGATCGACGGTACGGGTCAAGCAGAACTAGTAAGTTCGGGCAAAGTTTCAGCACTCGAACTACTTGAAGCAGCAATTGAACGAACCACCGCATTCAATTCGCCGATTAACGCAATCAACATCACTTGGTTTGAACATGCTCGCGAATTAGCAAAAAAATTTAAGGCAAACTCAAAACATAAATTCGGTGGTGTGCCATTTATTTTGAAAGATCTCGGCAGCCCATACGCGGGGCAACATATGTCAAACGGCAATATCGCACTCAAGAATGCAAAATACATTGCGCCGACGAACTCACTTCTTGTTCAGCGATTTATTGACACGGGTTTAATTACTTTTGGTCGCTCTAACACTCCAGAGTTCGGCAGTGTGCCAGTCACCGAGCCTCTTGCGTGGGGGCCGACTCGAAATCCGTATGATCTTTCAAAATCGCCAGGTGGTTCAAGCGGTGGCAGTGCAGCCGCGGTCGCCGCAGGAATTATTCCGATGGCGCATGCCAGTGATGGCGGCGGCAGTATTCGGGTGCCGGCTTCGTGTTGCGGCCTCGTTGGATTGAAAACTTCGCAAGGACGAATTTCTCTCGCACCATTTGGTGATGAAGCAAACTTCAGTGTGCACTTTGCAGTGACTAGAACTGTTCGTGACACGGCGACTCTGCTCGATGCCACACATGGCCCGGGCATCGGTGACCGCGTTATCGCCGCCGCACCGACACGACCATACATTCAAGAAGTTGGCGCAGACCCGGGCAAACTTCGCATCGGTTTTCTTGATCATCATCCAGTTGGTGGACAAATGGATTCTGAGTG
>CAMCZA010000077.1 GCA_945885515.1 Ferrithrix thermotolerans DSM 19514
GATGTGCATGCTGGCGAATTCTTCTCGATGCTTGGGCCATCAGGTTGCGGCAAAACGACGACATTGCGGATGATTGGTGGTTTTGAGCAGCCAGATAGTGGCAATATTTTTATTGACAATCGCGATGTAACAAACGACGAGCCAGAAGCCCGACCGTTAAATACCGTTTTTCAGAACTACTCACTATTTCCACATTTAAATGTTAAAGAAAATGTCAAGTTTGGTTTACGATTCGAAAATGCTTTTATAAAAAGTTCTAAGTCTGACGAGCAGCGGGTCGGCGAGGCGCTCGAACTTGTGCAACTCGGCAGTTTTGGTGAGCGCCGCGTGCACCAACTCTCGGGTGGCGAGCAACAACGTGTCGCACTCGCGAGAGCATTAATTCTTGAACCCAGTGTGTTGTTGTTAGACGAACCACTCGGTGCGCTTGATGCGCAATTGCGCGCGAGACTACAAATCGAGCTAGCGACTTTGCAGCGCCAAATCGGAATCACCTTTATCTACGTGACGCATGATCAACACGAAGCGTTCACGATGAGCGATCGCATTGGTGTGATGCGAGAGGGCAAATTAATGCAGGTGGGTGGTCCTCGTGAACTTTATGAGCAACCCAATTCTGTAGAAGTTGCACGATTTGTTGGTGCTGCTAATTTGATTCAGGGTCGTGTCATCTCGCGCGGTGTGGTTGAAGTTGGCAGCGAGAAATTTGTCTCGCCAGATTCTGCGCCGCTTGGTGACGGCATGGTGATGATTCGCCCGGAGCGAATTCGAATTGGGTCTGGAAACCACAAAGCAAAGATTGAAAGAGTAACTTTTGCCGGCTCGAGCTTGCGGGTCGCATTAAGGCTCGGGGCGATTTCACTAACTGCCGAAGTACCAAATGATGAGACGACTGCAAATTTGCGAGATGGTCAAGACACCACAATTGATGTTTTGCCTGATGCTGTGCGAGTCTTGCCGCTAACTAATTAACTATCTAGTTAGCTTTCAATTTGGGTGACATCGGCTAGAGCCGCACGAAGGCCGCCTTGTTCGCCATGTCGCTTGCGCCAAGTTGACAATCCAAGTAGCCCAATAATTAGAACCGTAAATGATGCCAAGACAAGCAAAGTTGCCAGTGCATTAAGTGCTGGTGTCGCGCCACCTTTTACCGACGAATAAATTCGTAGAGGCACAGTTTCTGAGTTGACACCAGACGAAAGAAAGCTGGTTATAACGAAGTCATCAATCACGGTGGCAAAAACTACAACAAGGCTTGCCATTACTGATGGCCAGAGCATCGGCAATAACACGAAACGCAGTGCTTGCCAGCGAGTTGCGCCTAAATCTCGAGCCGCCTCTTCAAATGATGGACCAATTGACACGAGTCGTGCCCGCACTATGACAACGACGCTCGCCAAAGAGAACGTGACGTTGCCAAGTAATTGCGCAGCAAAGCCAAGTGGCACCGCCGTAAAAAGTCGCGTGAAAGTTATTAGCAATGCTGCACCGACAACAATTTCGGGTGTGATCAACGGTGCCGAGGTTAATCCTTGAACGACATTGCTGCCGCGCCCACGAATGCGTTGCGAGCCAATTGCCAGAGTGATGCCCAGGGGCGTAACCACGAGAAGTGTGACGAACGCCAAAATAAGCGAGTTAATAATTGCATTGCGAGTTTCAGGATTATAAAAAACCGAAGCATACGGATCGGTGAACCACCATCGCAGTGAGAAGCCCTGCCAAACAGTTCGACTGCGACCATCGTTGAACGAATAAATTACAGCGATGATCACTGGCACGAGACTCCAGATGATGTAGCCCCAGACGATATAAACAAGCGCCGAACCTTTGTTGCGCTTCATAATGATGCCGATGAAATGATGCTCATGAATATTTATCTTGCAGTCTGACGCGACTGTTGCCGTGTGCTGCGCAGGTAGAACGACATGAGTAATAGCAAGAAAATTGATAAAGCAATTACGAGCACCGCACCAGTTTGAGGTTGTGAGCTGGCATTTAAAAAGAATTCAATCTGA
Source organism: Ferrithrix thermotolerans DSM 19514 (assembly GCA_945885515.1). GTDB lineage: Bacteria > Actinomycetota > Acidimicrobiia > Acidimicrobiales > Ilumatobacteraceae > BACL27. The sequence goes on from CAMCZA010000077.1 coordinate 2,019, forward strand.
TTACCGATCATCTCGGTGCTGGGCGAGCGCGATAGTAAATCATTCGTGTAGTAGTCGCCAAACATTGGTAGTGCGATCAAAATACCGGCAGCAACTAGTCCTGCTTTTGACATTGGGATAGTTACGAGCCTGAACGCTTGTCGCGAGTTCGCGCCGAGGTCTCGCGCCGCGTCGACTAATCGCCAGTCGAGACGATCAAGCGTGGCGTAGAGGGGCAAAATTAGAAATGGAATGTACCCATACACCAAGCCCAGAATCACAGTTATTGGTGAGCCATCCAACCAGTTGTAGTTGATGCCAAAAATCCGCATGAACCTAGTGAACAATCCGTCGTTGCTGAGCAAGTTAACCCAGGCGAGCATGCGCATTAAGTAGTTCACCCAAAATGGAACGATAATTAAAACCAATAGCAATAGTTTTCGTTTGCCGGCGTGTCGCACCAAAAAATATGCAATTGGAAATCCAATTATGAAACACAGCAGCATCGCGCAGACGACATAAATGATTGTGCGAACTGCAACTCCTTGCAAGGGCCCAGTTGCCAAACTTGTGAACACTTGTTGGGCTTGAGTGAAATCCCAGGCGAAGGGGTTCCATTGCGGCACTGCGTCTCGAAATATCGGGTCAATCGTTCCGAATGCGACACAGGCAACTGCGTAGAAAGGTACAGCAAACAGCACGAGCAACCATGTTGTGCCGGGAATTGCGAATCCTGCCCACAGGCGAGGTGAACTTCTCAAGAGTTACCCAGCAGTGAAGGCTGTCCATTGCTCGAGCCAGAGCGCATCAACTGCTGGTTCTAGTAAAACTTGGGCTAAACCCGATTCATATTTTTCTGGTGTTACTAGCGCATCAATCAACGACTCGGGGATCGTGCCGGTTGAGATCAGAAGATCAACCGTGATTGATTCAAGGGCTGGCTGGTATCCAACATATTCGCGGTTCAACATTGCATTGTCGGTATCGCTTAAGAAATTAATCAACTGATGAGCAAGAACTGGTGACTTTGCATTCTTGGTGATGCACATGAAGTCATTTTTGGCGACTGTTGTTTCTGGATACCAAAAGCCAAGTACATCTGGCGAAACACCTTCGGGAAGATATTGCAGGGCAGTGAACAAATCTCCGGACCAAGTGAAGTTGATGTCGCGGTTGCCTGCTGGCATTTCGGTATAAGCCAAAATATCTACTTTTGGATTAGTCGCCTCGCGTAACGAGATTAGATCTTCACCTGCTTTCGTGATGATGGCCACATCGCTGGTGTTTGCATCTTTGACGCCAGCGCGAAACATTGCCATTGCCAAAGTATCGCGATAAGAGTCGAGTACACCAAGTTTGCCCTTGTACTGCGCATCCCACAACATGTCGTAACCATCTTTAGCGAATGCATTTTTATCAATGCGGTCTGTGCGATAGCCGATGCCATTGCCGTAAATAAAATATGGCACGGTGTACTGCGATCCGAGGTCGTAATACGGATTTTGCAATCCCTTAATTACGTTTCCAAAGTTTGGTATGTACGACTTGTTCAGTGGCTGTAGCAAATCAGCGGCAACGAGTTTTGCCAACCCAGTATCCGTCATACCAAGAATGAGGTCAGGCTTAAATGTGCCGTTTCGCAATTTTGCGATTGCCGCTTCTTCTGTGTCATAGATACTTGTAGACACTTTGCAACCAAATTGTTTTTCAAATATTGCGATTGACTCAGGATTTGTGTAGTCGGCCCAGTTGAGTATTTCGAGTGTGCCTGATTCGCTTGCCAAGCCATCTGCGATTGCGTCAGTTGTGACCGGAAGTTCAATCGGATTTTCGGGTGTGCCGATTGCCAGACCATCAACCATGGTGTTCGATGATGTGCCACCACAGGCCGCAAGCAAAGATCCACCCAGTGTTACGCCACCAGTTGTGATGACCAAATTTCGTAAGAAGTCTCTTCGTCGCATTGTCATTGCCCCCACCTTTGTATATTGATTTCCTCTGTCGCTAAACTTACTCACTGTGAGTTCGCTCGACGAAATTATTGAGGATGAAGAGCGAATATTTTTGAGCAGAGTACCCAAATCGGTGGAAATGCATCTCCAGGCTTCAAAATCAATCCCTGGCGGAGTTCCATCAAGTTGGGCTAGTTCGCGTCCGACTCCAGTTTGGGTCAGCCACGGCAATGGCGCGTATGTCTGGGATGTAGACGACAATCGCTACATCGACTTTCATGCCGGCTATGGCGCCAATGTTGTTGGTCACGCCAATCCGAGTGTGGTTGCTGCGGTGCAGAAGCGTGTCACTCAGGGCACGCACTTTGCCCAGCCAACTCCTGACTCAATAGTTGTCGCCGAAGAGTTGTCGCGACGATTTGGTTTGCCTCAGTGGCGATTTTGTAATTCGGGCACGGAGGCAACGATGGATGCCGTGCACTTAATGCGTGTAATCACCGGGCGCGACTTGATTATAAAAGTTGAGGGTTCATATAACGGACATCACGATTCAGTAGCGGTTTCTATTTTTAGATCAGCCAAAGAACTTGGTCCGGCTGATAAACCTTGGCGCACTCCCGGTGCTGGAATACCGCAAGCAATTGCTGATTGCGTTCGCATTGTTCCGTTCAACGACATCAATGCGTTGAGTCGACTACTCGACGAACATGATGGGCAAATTGCTGGAATGATTTTCGAACCGATCTTGATGGGGGCCGGGATTATCGTGCCGCAACCTGGATATCTCGAGGCGGTAAAAAAGTTGGTTCATCAACATGGTGCACTTTTGGCATTTGATGAAGTAAAAACAGGTTTGGTAATTCATCAAGGCGGTGCCACGGCAATGTATGGAGTAGTACCAGACATCATTTGTCTTGCAAAAGCACTGGGTGGCGGTTTACCGTGTGGCGCAATCGGTGGGACTAACGATGTGATGGGAGCAATCACCGATGGTCGTTACAACCAAGTAGGCACATTCAACGGCAATCCTTTGACGATGGCTGCTACTCGTGCGGTGCTGACTGAAGTTTTAACCGACGATGCGTATGCGAGAGCCAACGATGTAGGTGCGTACATTTTGAAGCACGCGATATCAACTTTGCAGAGACACGGACAAGGTGTGCATGGGTATCAGTTTGGTTTTAAAGTTTCGATCGTATTTGGCGACGAACCAGCCACAAATTATCGAGACTTTCTAGAAGTAAGTACGGGTGCAATGCATTTAAATTATCTGATGCAGTTCAATGGCGGCGTCTTTTTGGCTCCGTGGGGCAAGAGCGAGTCGCTGACACTTTCGGTTGCTCATACACGTGAACATGGCGACGTGTTCTTGCAGAATCTTTCGCAACTCGGAAAAGTCATTGAACAGATGAGCGATCGAACCTCAGAAGTATTCGCAGCGGGCAGTTTTAATTAATTTCGCTGCGGTAGCGGCGGATCAATTGATGACAGTAGCGCTCCATTTTTGTGTGGTACGCGCGAGTGAATGATCGTGAAGCTACACCGCGCTGAACACGTTCGCAAACTGCAATGTCTTGCCGATTGACCATGTCGCTGAACGAGATCGTTGGCTCGAGGTCGAGAGACTTATCATCTACGACACTTCTTGGAAATAAATAATATGTGTAGATAGTGGTATGGGTTGGTGATCGTGGCACATACCTTGTTAGTACGGCGACGGTTGGTGAAATGTCGATCAACATATTTGGATACACGAATGCACCGAATACTGAGTATTCGTCTAATTCTTCCATTGCTGGTAACAGGGCCAAACTCTCGTTTTGGTTATAAGACAACGATGTTTTGCCTGGCGCCAAACTAGCGCCCCAGTCTTCACGGTCAGGTTGAATAGTTTTGCCAGTCTTATAGATCGGCACGAGGTCAACTAGTTCTGGGTGAACTACCGCACAATGCAGGCACTCGCTGTAATTTTCGGCGAGTACCTTCCAGTTTGCTGAAACTTCGTCAACGGTCGTGCGAGCATTTGCAAGTGAATTCAATTCAAATTTTTCTAGTTCGCGAGGTCGCGAATAATGCGATTCAAGCCACTCAAGCAATGGTTTTGCATTTGGGTCAAGTGAAATAAAAATGCAACCTTGCCATTGGTCAACTTGCACAGATTTTAAGTGAAGTGTTTCGCGGTCGATCGAATCTTTTTCGTGTAGGGGTGTTGCGACAAGTGCGCCTTCAACCGAGTAACTCCACGAGTGGTACGGGCAAGTAATCGCCGCACCAAAACCTGAACCGCTTGCATCACAAAGTTGCGACCCACGATGTTGGCATACGTTGTAAAACGCGCGCAATTCACCGTCACGATTTCTTAGAATCAAAATACTCTCGCCACCAATATCAACAACTAGTCGGTCGCCGATTTTGTTTAAGCTTTCACCAAGATCAGCAAAACACCAATTGGTGCCGTAAATCTTTTGCATTTCGCCGTTAAAAATTTCTTGAGAATTATATTCTTCTCGTGTGAAACTCTCGCTCAGGCCTTCAATTTGATTTTCGCTCATTGTGCCCACCCCAATCCCGTTGGAACATCTTCGTAATCAACTGTCCAAAGTCTGCCACCGTTCAACTCAGAGGCGTCATAACAGCGATAGCCAAGAAGTTGTTGCTGCTGCTTTGTAAAAGTTTTTGCGCGTTCTTCGTTAACGCCGAGGCAACCTGCTTCTTCTGGCGTCAACCAGCCATATAGATAAGACATGTGTAAGCCGTAGCGCGCTTCAGAGTTAGTTTTGTTCGCACCGGCGCTGTGAAGCACTTTGCCTGTATAGACCATTCCGCTTCCTAGTGGCATGACTGCCTGAGTGATTTCTTTCTCTGTTGCTTCGCGTCTGTAATCGCTCCACAAGTGACTGCCTGGCGCCACGCGAGTTGCGCCATTTTCGACAGTGAAATCTGACAATGCAAACATGCAACTAACTTGACAGATATCTGCTGTTGGCGAACACATCTTGGGCCAGTCGTCTGAGTCGCGATGCATGTACTGAGGGTTGCCGCTCGGCATGACGATCATCATTTGGCCAGTATTCATCCAATAAGAGGCGCAATTTGGTTTAAGTATTGCGTCGGCTACACCAATCAAAATTGGATGAACCAAGACATCATCAACGAAAGTTTGTGAGCGTTGCGCGAGTCGCGTGTATCGCTTTGTTTGTTCGCCCCAAAAATAGTTGACATTTTGGTTATCAACCTGTGGACCAACCGATGTTGCTTCGCTTGTTGGGTCGAGTTCGCTGCGAAGTTTGGAGACGGTCTCGTGCGAGAGCATATTGTGCACAATTACACCGCCGTCGCGGGCAAGAAGTTCAAGAATTGTGCGCAGTGGTGCAGTGTTTCTATCAACAAC
>CAMCZA010000078.1 GCA_945885515.1 Ferrithrix thermotolerans DSM 19514
CATCGGCTAGTCGTTCCTGTTGAAAATTCTACCGCTAGTCAATCTTGCCGATAGCGAGATGATCGTCACCCAAAAACACTGTGCAAAAACTTGATTGCGGCGCCAATTGCGTGGTTATATGGCTCTGTGTCGCGATACGCCAGCCCGAAATGGCCGCCAGTGATTTCAGTCAACTGCTTGTGTGCACTAATCAAATCAAAACATTGACGATTAGTTGATAACTCGCAGACTGGCTGTTGGTCGTCTGTGGCGATCACAAATAGTGTCGGAACCTTCAGATATCTTGCTGGCAATCTTTGTTCGTTGAATTGTGCTTCAAGTTTGCGTTGCAAAATAAAAACTTGATTCGACCAGTCACCGGGGTATTTCTTTCGCATCCGCGTTGTATAACTAACTGCAGCATCTCCCTCAACAATTACTGGACCTTCGCCTTCATGTAGTCGGCACATTCGCACCGCTAATTCTCGGGCTGGCGCGGTCGACAAATCCAGCGCTGACCAGTTCGCTCGAAGCCAATCGAATTTTTCGTTTGACGCGTCAAATTTGGTGGCGCTATTGCCACATACAGGTGTGTATGCAATCACTGCTCGCACACGATCATCGAACACAGCAATAAATTGCGCTACGAGCGAAGATGCGCTCTGGCCAAACACGGCAATTTTCTGTTTATCGATACCGCGTTGTGATGCAACAAAACTCATCGCATCGCGATAACCGCGAATCTGCAATAAATTGTCAAATCCATACCGCGGTGCGCCGTCACTTTCACCAAAATTGCGGTGGTCAAACAGCAAGACGGCAAAACCAGCTTGCGCAAAGTCAATCGCGTAGTCATCTAAATACGCCGCCAATACCGAAAACCCGTGCGCCATGATTATGACCGGCACATCAGTTGCCAAGGCTCCAGCAACAGTTACGGGCCGAAATAGCCGCCCACGCAAAACAGCACCCTCAGATGCAAATTCAATTCGCTCGAAGCCTTCAAACATCTATTTGCTCCAGTTATTTTTATTTGCCCCAACTCTAACTAGACGATCTCAAACCGTCAGATATACCTGAGGTGACTCTCATTGCAATCATGTAATTACAACGTGCTGAGTGTATTTCTTAAATAATCTGAAAAAGTTTGTGCTCAGTTTGGCTTCGGATTTCAAACTCCGTTTGAATGATCTCAGGTACACACAATCTTTAGAAATTCCGATCGTTTTGAGAACTTCGAAAGGCTTACCAATGGCAGAACATGCTGTTATCGAAAACCTCACGAGAACGCGTGCCCGTGCGATCCAAGATCGAGATGAATCATCAGCCCAAAGCAAGACAAAAAGGCGCCATTGGCGAGTTCCTGAACTTGCAATCGGGTTAGTGCTGATGTGTAGTGGGGCAGTCGGGGCAATTCTCCTGTCGCGCTCATGCTCTTCGCGGTGATTTTGCCGGGGTCCGTGGTGAGTGGCATTCATATGAGCGTGCCGTCAAGTCAGACTCTTGGGCAAATAGTCAGCCGTCGCCAAAACTTTTGAATTTATACAATCAACTAAATAGCGGTCTGCCAGTTTCGCTAGCGCGGTAGGTGCTTACGGCCGATACCGGTGCGGAGTGCGAAACCCCAGCGAGTTACCAACACCATTGACTCGCGCATGATTCGGGTGTTCATTTTTGATTCACCAAAGGCACGGTCGACATACACAATTGGCGATTCAACGATTAAGCCGAGTTTCTTGCGCGAGATTACAAATGCCATCTCAGAAAGAAAAGCGTATCCATCGGCCTTTAACCCATCAAGATTTATATTTTTGAGACTCTTGGCTGAATACACACGAAACCCCGAAGTGCAGTCTTTTATTTTTAGGCGCAGACAAAACGCCGTGTATAAATTGCCCCATTTAGATAAAACTCGCCGAAACAGTGGCCAATTTGTAACACCGCCACCCGGCACATACCTTGAGCCAATAACAAGAGCCGTGTCTGAATTTACTAATGAAATTAATTTGTCAAGAACTTTTGGATCGTGCGAAAAATCAGCATCCATTGTGGCGATCGCGTCATATCCACTTTCAATGGCTGAAAGCATTGCATCGCGGCTCGCCGGCGCGTAACCGCGCAGACCAGTTCGTTTGATCACTTTGATCGAGCCAAGTCGCTGCGCAACTAACTCGGCAATTCTTGCCGTGCCATCAGGGCTGTTGTCATCAACAACCAAAATGTCTGTATTTGGTGCGTCTGAGCGAACTTGCGTCAAAAATCGTTCAATGTTTTCGGCTTCGTTAAACGTCGGAACAATTAAAACGGATTTCACTGACTAAACGCTAGTTGATTGATAATCCTGCAAGTGAGAGCGCTTGAGCCACGGTCTCTGCTGGTTCAAGTTTGATGCCAGAAATATTTAGATCGACGGCGCTGCTCGCAGGAATAATTGCTCGCGTGAAGCCAAGTCGTGATGCTTCGGCTAATCGTCGTGCGGTGTTACTGGCTTGACGCAACTCACCAGCCAAACCGACTTCGCCACATGCAACTAAATTTTCGGCAAGTGGCGTGTTGGTTGCTGCAGAAACCAGAGCCAAACATAAACCAAGATCTGCGCCCGGCTCGCCGAGTTTGACGCCGCCCACAACCGACGCAAACACTTCATGTTGTGAAAGATTTACACCTGCGCGACGCTCAAGAACTGCGAGCAACATCGCCAGTCGTCCTGAGTCAACGCCTTGTGCCGATCGGCGTGGAGAAACATGTGACGGTGAAAGATTTGTCAGTGCTTGCACTTCAACTAATAGTGGTCGATGCCCTTCAAGCGCCGGCACGACAATCGAACCAGGCACACCCGCTCGGCGGTCGGCAAGAAACAACTTGCTGGCATCTGGAACACTGCGCAACCCCAACTCGGTCATCTCAAATAATCCGAGTTCATTTGTTGAACCGAATCGATGTTTGACCGCTCGTAAAAGTCGCAACGCATGATGTCGCTCGCCTTCGAATGACAGCACGGTGTCGACGACATGCTCGAGCACACGCGGCCCAGCCAGACCACCATCTTTGGTGACATGCCCAACCAAAACGATCGGTAGATCACGAGCCTTGGCTTCTTGCACGAGTCGGTGTGCACAACCCCGAACTTGAGCAACAGAACCAGGCGCCGAATTTAAAAGTGGATCAGCAATTGCCTGAATGCTGTCAATGACCACAAGTTGTGGTTCAACTTGGTTGATGCAATTAATAATGTTCGTCAGAGACATCTCTGCAACGAGCCATAGGTCTGGTTTGACGGCGTTGAGTCGCTCGGCACGCATGTGCACTTGCTGGGCACTTTCTTCAGCCGTCACATAGAGAGTTTTGCCCGACCACGCTGCAAGCAGTTGCAACAGCAAAGTTGATTTGCCGATGCCAGGCTCACCGCCGAGCAGAGTGACAGAGCCAGGCACAAGCCCACCACCCAGCACACGGTCTAACTCTTCAACACCAGTTGATTGAGGTTCGGAGATAATTGCATCAAGTGCATTGATTGGTTTTGGTTCACCTGGGGGCACAAGCGCCATGCCAGTAGCGATTGAAATTATTTCTTCGTCACCTTCGACATCTTCAACGAGGCTGTTCCATGCGCCGCAAGAGCCACAGCGACCGGCCCACTTTGGTAGTGCGACACCACAGTCGGTGCATCGATATACGGTGCGAAGCTTTACCATCTCGTACTAGACATTATTTGATCGGTGTACGAGGATCATCTTTGCGCTTCGCCGCAACTCTCGAGATGATCATCGTCATGCCGATCAGCCAAAACACAAGAACAAACTTGAGGGTCACCGATGCATATCGGGCGACAACGGCAGTTATCGCGGTATTTCGAGAAGTTGTCGTGACTAGTTGTGCATTTCCATCCAGCGGTACTTGCCAAGTAATCGTATTCTTTGTTGCCGTGCCTGTTGTCTGTTCTATTTTGCCGGGAAGATTCACAACAAAGTTGATGCTTGAAACGCCAGCAAGATTCAAATCGTTGAATTCTAAATTCTGTGCAAATGGTTCAGCGCCGATTGCTTTAAGCAGATCAGCATCTGAGAATGCCGCTAGACCACCATCAACTTGTAACGCGCCATCTAGTTTGAAAGTTGAATCAGTATCTTTTCCGGTGCGAGTTAATGTCAGTTGCTTGAATGGTCCATCGGCACCCGAGAGTTGTGCAAGCAAAGTCGTTGCTTGAGCAGCATTACTAAACCCGTGACTAAGCGCGATTTGTAAACCACCATCGGCCAAGACATTTGGTCCATCCACGACCCAGCCGGCAGATTTCGCATCATCAAACCGAAAATCAGAAACCAATTTCGGGGTTTGGTCGACAACTTGTTTATCGGCGGTCAAGTTAACGAGCAGTGTGCCCGAGCCATTCGGGAAGATATCTAGGGTCACCACCGTGTCAACGCGGCAAGCGCTGAGCGTTGTTAATCCAAGAACAATTATTGCAAGTCGCAAAAAGGCGAGTCGATGACGCGCGCGTGGCACGCTACTGCTCACTCAGGAGTAGTTGGAGTTGTATCGCCTGCACCAGCGAGAACTACTGCTGTCGGCGGCACGAAACCTTCAACAGCCTTGAATGTAAATCGCTGCTCGTCTTTTTTGTCTGGGTCGTCTTCGACACCGATCACGATGATTTCACCAGCGTGAAACTCTTTGAGAAGCAACTTCTCCGACAGTGGATCTTCGATGAACCGTTGCAGCGCACGACGAAGCGGACGCGCACCAAGTTGCGGGTCGTATCCACGCTTGGCAAGCAGTGATTTTGCGACCTCAGTAAGTTCAAGGCCAAGACCGAGACCTTCGAGTTGACCGATCAGGCGCTTGCTCATCAAATCGACCATCTGCACAACTTCGGCCATCGCAAGTTCGTGGAACACGATTACTTCGTCGATGCGATTGAGAAACTCAGGCTTGAACTGAACTTTGAGCGCCTCATTGACTTTTTCTTGCATTCGAGCATATGAAAGGGCCTCGTCATTTTTGCCGAAACCAACATTTGCTTTGCGCAAGTCTTGTGTACCAAGGTTTGAAGTCATGATCAGAACCGTGTTCCTGAAGTCTGTACTTCGACCTTGTGCATCGGTCAAGCGACCCTCTTCAAGAATCTGCAACAGGGTGTTGAACACATCTGGGTGTGCTTTTTCGATCTCGTCAAACAACACAACCGAAAACGGCTTGCGACGAACAGCCTCTGTGAGTTGACCGCCTTCTTCGTATCCGACGTATCCAGGGGGCGAACCAACAAGGCGACTGACCGTGTGCTTCTCCATGTATTCGCTCATGTCGAGGGCGATCAATGCATCTTCGTCGCCGAACAAAAATTCAGCAAGAGTTTTTGCGAGTTCAGTTTTACCAACTCCGGTTGGTCCAAGGAAGATAAACGAGCCACTTGGTCGCTTTGGATCTTTGAGCCCGGCGCGAGTACGACGAATACTTTGGCTGACCGCCTTGATCGCGTTTTCTTGGCCGATGATTCGCTTGTGGAGCTCGCCTTCCATGTTCAGCAATTTGGCCGTCTCTTCTTCGGTGAGTTTGAACACAGGGATACCTGTCCACATACTCAACACTTCGGCGATTGACTCTTCGCTAACTTCGTCGAAAAGATCGATACCTTGTGCTTTGACATCAACTTCTTTTTGCGAACGCTCTTCAAGCAACGTGCGTTCTTGATCTCGCAGTCGTCCAGCTTCTTCAAAGCGTTGTTCTTCGACGGCTTTTTTCTTGGCTTCTTGAACATCGTTGATTTTATTTTCGATTTCTTTGAGGTCTGGCGGCGTGGTCATGCGCTTGATTCGCAAACGGCTTCCGGCTTCGTCAATTAAATCGATTGCCTTGTCTGGCAAGAAGCGATCAGAGATATAACGATCAGCGAGATTGGCTGCCGAAACGAGCGCCTGGTCGGTGATCGTGACGCGGTGGTGCGTTTCGTACTTGTCGCGGATGCCCTTCAAAATTTCGATTGTGTGCGCGACCGATGGCTCGTCAACTTTGACTGGTTGAAAGCGACGCTCAAGAGCGGCATCTTTTTCGAAGTGTTTGCGGAACTCATCAAGCGTTGTTGCACCGATTGTTTGCAATTCTCCGCGGGCGAGCATCGGTTTAAGGATTGATGCCGCGTCAATTGCGCCTTCAGCGGCGCCCGCACCGACAAGTGTGTGAATCTCATCAATAAACAAAATAATGTCGCCGCGAGTCTTGATTTCTTTCAAAACTTTTTTGAGACGTTCTTCAAAGTCTCCGCGATAACGACTGCCGGCAACGAGAGCGCCGAGGTCAAGTGTGTACAACTGCTTGTTGGTCAGAGTCTCAGGAACTTCGTTGGCGACGATTTTTTGGGCGAGCCCCTCGACGATTGCTGTTTTGCCGACACCTGGCTCGCCGATTAATACAGGATTATTTTTGGTTCGACGAGAGAGGATCTGCATTACGCGCTCCATCTCCTTTTGACGACCAATAACAGGATCAAGCTTCTTGTCGCGCGCAAGTTGCGTCAGGTTGCGACCGAACTGATCAAGAATCTGACTGCCACCCTTTTCTTGAGGTGCGTCTTTCGTGCTGGTTGCTTCGCCTTCTGCCTTGCCACCAGGGCCTTGATATCCGCTGAGTAACTGAATAACTTGTTGGCGAACGCGACCAAGGTCGGCGCCTAGTTTGACGAGAACTTGTGCTGCAACACCTTCACCTTCACGAATCAGGCCAAGCAAAATGTGCTCTGTGCCAATGTAGTTGTGGCCGAGTTGCAACGCTTCGCGCAGTGATAGTTCGAGAACTTTCTTGGCCCTTGGCGTGAACGGAATATGACCAGAGGGTGATGATCCGCCTTGACCGATGATTTCTTCGACCTGTGCGCGAACTGCTTCAAGAGAGATTCCGAGTGCTTCGAGTGCCTTGGCTGCGACGCCTTCACCTTCGTGAATCAGGCCAAGCAAAATGTGCTCTGTGCCAATGTAAGAGTGGTTGAGCAGGCGGGCTTCTTCTTGAGCGAGTACCACGACCCTGCGGGCCCTATCCGTAAAACGTTCGAACAACTTTGACCGCCTTGTGAGTCACTTGAGGTTGCTTAAAGTGTATCGGTGAGAGTGCGGGGGTTTACGACAGCAATGTTTTAATCACCGAATTTGAAATGTGACTCGTGGCGCTTAGTTCGCAGTTTCACAAGCCAAGTTGCGTAGCCTGTGGATATGAGCGCCGTCTCGCCGTTATTGTCGTTGCCGTTTATGGCAACGGATCGTGAACGCGTTGATCGTGCTTTGCGAACTGCAGTTGAGACAAAAGATTCTCAC
>CAMCZA010000079.1 GCA_945885515.1 Ferrithrix thermotolerans DSM 19514
TTATTCGTGGCGCACTTGATGCCGCCGGAGTTAAAGACCGCAAGCAATCTCGTAGCCGTTACGGCGCGAAGAAGAGCAAGTAAGGGTTTATATATGCCACGTAAAGGTCCAGTAGCCCGACGCGAGTTCGCAGCAGATCCTGTTTATCGCTCATCACTCGTAACACAGATCGTCAACAAAGTTATGTTGCACGGCAAAAAGAGCATCGCCGAATCAATCGTCTATGACGCAATGAAAGTAATGGAAGCAAAAATGGGTGCAGAGCCGCTGACTGCAGTGAAGCGTGCAGTTGACAATGTGAAGCCACCGCTAGAAGTTCGCAGTCGCCGTGTTGGTGGTGCAACTTATCAAGTTCCTGTTGAAGTGCGACCTCGTCGTGCAACAACTTTGGCGATTCGTTGGATCGTAGAAAATGCGCGCAGTCGTCGCGAAAAGACAATGGCTGAATGTCTCGCTAGCGAATTGATGGACGCGTCCAATGGACTCGGAGCATCAATGAAGAAGCGCGAAGATATGCAAAAAATGGCGGAGTCGAACAAAGCGTTCGCTCACTACCGCTGGTAATACTGAGCAAGACTTTTTAGGCAACCTCCCATGGCATCACGCGAATATCCACTTGAAAAATATCGAAATATCGGAATCATGGCGCACATTGACGCCGGCAAGACCACGACAACAGAACGAGTTCTTTACTACACCGGTAAGACATACAAGATTGGCGAAGTACACGAAGGTGCAGCCGTCATGGACTTCATGGTTCAAGAACAAGAGCGTGGCATCACCATCACCTCGGCCGCAACAACTGCGGTTTGGCGCGGACATCGCATCAACATCATTGACACTCCTGGCCACGTTGACTTCACAATTGAAGTAGAGCGCTCATTGCGAGTGCTTGACGGCGCAGTAGCCGTGTTCGACTCGGTTGCCGGCGTTGAACCACAAACTGAAACTGTTTGGCGTCAAGCCAACAAATACAAAGTTCCGCGAATGTGCTTCATCAACAAGATGGACCGCACCGGCGCAAACTTTTATCGCACTCTCGACATGATCAAAGATCGTCTGGCGACTATCCCAGCTGTTTTGCAATTGCCGTATGGTGCCGAGGCTGGATTCAAAGGTCTGATTGACATTGTAAAAATGAAGTCAATCGTCTGGGATGGCGACGAAAAAGATTCCGAATATCACGAAGAAGATATTCCTGCCGACTATCTAGACAAAGCCAAAGAGTACCGTGCCGAACTATTAGATCTTGTTGCTTCAGAAGACGAACAGCTGATGGAGAAGTTTCTCGCTAACGATGACCTCAGCGAAGAAGATTTGCGAACCGGAATCCGTAAAGGAACATTGGCATTTAGTTTCGTGCCAATTTTGTGCGGTTCGGCATTCAAAAATAAAGGTGTTCAACAAATGTTGGATGCTGTTGTTGATTACATGCCATGTCCGATCGACATTCCGCCAGCGACTGGTACGAATATCAAGGGTGACGAACATATTTCTCGCAACTCTGACGAAAAGGGTCCGTTCGCGGCACTTGCTTTCAAAATTGTCGCCGACCCGTTTGGTCGCTTGACATATTTCCGTGTTTATTCAGGCACGATCACCAAGGGTGATGAGGTTTATAACTCGGTCAAAGAAAAGCGCGAACGCGTCGGCCGTTTGTTGTTGATGCACGCAAACCAACGCGAAGACATCGAATTCGCAATGGCTGGTGACATTGTTGCTGGTCTTGGTTTCAAAGATGTAACAACTGGCGACACTCTTTGCGATCGCGAAAACCCGATCATTTTGGAGCGAATGATTTTTCCTGAGCCAGTTATCCACGTGGCGATTGAACCAAAAACCAAAAATGACCAAGACAAACTTGGTAAAGCACTCAAGTCGTTGTCCGATGAAGACCCAACATTTCGTGTTCGCACAGATATTGAAACTGGTCAGACTGTAATTTCAGGAATGGGTGAGTTGCACCTTGAAATTCTTGTTGACCGAATGCAACGCGAGTTCGCGGTCGACGCAACAGTTGGCAAGCCACAAGTTGCCTATCGTGAAACGATTACCAAAAAAATCGAGAACATCGAATACCGACACATCAAACAAACTGGTGGTTCGGGTCAGTTCGCGGTTGTCAAAGTAACCATCGAGCCAAGTGGCCCGGGTGGCGGTTATCAATTCGAAGATGAAATCACTGGCGGACGAATTCCGCGTGAATATATTCAGCCAGTCAACCAAGGCATTCAATCGGCACTCGACAATGGCGTGCTGGCTGGTTACCCGACAGTCGACGTAAAAGTCTCACTTATGGATGGTCAATACCACGATGTGGACTCAAGCGAAATGGCGTTCAAAATTGCGGGACAGATGGTGTTTCGTAAGGCCGCACAACTTGCCAAGCCGGTGCTTCTTGAGCCAATTATGGCCGTCGAAGTTGTGACCCCAGAGGACTACATGGGTGATGTAATTGGCGATCTTTCAAGCCGCCGAGGACGAATCGAAGGCATGGAGGCCAACGGAAACGCTCAAATCGTAAAGTCGCAGGTTCCGCTTTCCGAAATGTTCGGATACAGTACAGACCTGCGTTCACGCACACAAGGGCGTGCGACTTATACGATGCAGTTTCATTCGTATCAGCAAGTGCCCGAAGCAATATCAATAGAAATCATCAAGCGCGTGCGTGGCGAATAGCCAAGCCTGCCAAAGTTTCAATAGCAACCAGCGATAACAGGAGAGAAGAACAATGAGTAAAGCGAAATTCGAGCGCGTCAAGCCACACGTAAACATCGGCACGATGGGTCACATTGACCACGGCAAAACAACATTGACAGCCGCGATCTCAAAGACACTTGCCAGCAAGGGTCTTGCCGAGTACACACCTTTCGATCAAATTGACAAGGCGCCAGAAGAAAAGGCTCGTGGTATCACGATCTCGATCGCTCACATTGAGTACAACACCGAGAAGCGTCACTACGCACACGTCGACATGCCAGGTCACGCTGACTACATCAAGAACATGATCACCGGTGCCGCACAGGTAGACGGTGCAATTCTTGTAGTAGCAGCAACTGATGGTCCGATGCCACAAACTCGTGAGCACGTACTTCTTGCTCGTCAAGTTGGTGTGCCGTACATCGTTGTTGCACTCAACAAGTCAGACTCAGTTGATGACGAAGACATGTTGCAACTTGTTGAAGAAGAAGTTCGCGACTTGCTCACTTCATACGAGTTCGACGGCAAAAATTGCCCAGTCGTTCGAGTATCTGCGCTCAAAGCCCTTGAAGGCGATGCAGCATGGCAAGAAAAGATCATGGAGTTGATGACTGCTTGTGACAACTCGATCCCAGAGCCAAAGCGCGAACTTGACAAGCCATTCCTCATGCCGATTGAAGACGTGTTCACGATCACTGGTCGTGGAACAGTAGTAACTGGCAAAGTTGAGCAAGGCAAAGTTCACACTGGCGACGAAATTGAAATCGTCGGACTTCGTGACACACAAAAGACTGTCTGCACCGGAGTAGAAATGTTCCGCAAGTTGCTCGATGAAGGTCAAGCAGGCGACAACATTGGTGCTCTTCTTCGTGGAACCAAAAAAGAAGAAGTTGAGCGTGGTCAAGTGTTGTGTGCACCAGGGTCAATCACCCCGCACACGAACTTCGAAGGCCAGGTCTATGTATTGAAAAAAGAAGAGGGTGGCCGTCATAAGCCTTTCTTCAACAATTATCGACCACAGTTCTTCTTTCGAACAACTGACGTAACTGGCACGGTTGAACTTCCAAAGGGCACAGAAATGGTTATGCCTGGCGACAACGTGACAATGACAGTTGAACTCGGCAAGGCAATCGCCATGGTTGAAGGTCTTCGATTCGCAATTCGTGAAGGCGGTCGCACAGTTGGTGCCGGTCGCGTAACGAAGATCCTCAAGTAGAGAGTTTTAGAACCGGTTCATCCTGATGGCACAAAGCATCCGTATCCGTCTCAAGGCGTTTGATCACCAGAACATCGACGAGTCTGCAAAGAAAATCGTTGAGACTGTGACTCGCACGAGTGCGACGGTGCGTGGACCGATTCCATTACCTACTGACAAGCACCGGTTCACAGTTATCCGTGGCCCGCACGTTGACAAGGACTCACGCGAACATTTCGAGATGCGAATTCACAAACGCTTGATTGACATTGTTGATCCAAACGCGAAAACAATCGACAGCCTCCAACGCCTAGAGCTTCCTGCGGGCGTTGACATCGAAATCAAGATCCAAAACTCTTAACAACAACATTGGGTCTAGTTTTGGATCTAGTTTTAGGTCTAGTTTTTAGATCGAGTTTTTAAATTGACGAAGTGCATTTATTGTCAGGGCACGACCCTCGTTCGAGAGCCGCATTTCTCTGACTTTCGCACGATTACTTCGGACGTGAAGCCGTGGCGTCGTGGCTCAAACATCGCCGTTTGTTCTGACTGTGGGTTTCCACAGGCCGAGGTAACGGCCGAATGGCAAAAGTCTGCCAACGAGATCTACGGTGATTACGCCTCGTATTACCAAACCAGCGACAACGATCAGACGGTGTTTATTGACGGCGCATCATCTGGGCGTGGAGAACTGTTCGTTGATTCAGTGGTAAAAACTTGCAAAACCCGAACAGGTGGATCAGTTCTTGACTTCGGTTGCGGCGCAGGCACTTTGCTATGGTCATTTTCAAAGTTGAGAAGTGACTTCAATCTGTTTGGCTTTGACCTTGATGCCCGCGAACTTAATAAACTTTCGCAGATCCCAAATTTCAAGAAACTGATTGTTGGAGAACTTGATCAAAATTTAAAGTTTGATTTGATTTCGATGTCCCACTCGCTCGAGCACTTGATTTCGCCATTTGAAACCATGAAATTGCTGAGCACGATGTTGAACGAAAATAGTCATTTAGTAATCGCCGTCCCTGATTGCTCGAAGGACCCGTTCAAGTTGCTAATCGCAGATCACTGTTCACACTTTTCGGTGCCGACACTAACGCTGTTTCTTGAGCAAGCTGGTTTTGAAGTTGTTCGAATCGAATCTCGTCTTGAAACACGAGAGTGTTGGGCGGTATGTAAACCTTTGAAAACATCGGCTAATCAGAGACATTCTGGCTTGCCGGATACTGTTTGGGTTGGAGACTCAATTCGTTGGCTGACCGAAGTAAGAAAGCACGCGATGACACTTGCCAAGTCGAAGTCTTTTGGTATTTTTGGAACATCAATCAATGCTTTGTGGTTGTTCGGTGAATGTGAGTTGGATGTCAAGTTTTTCGTTGATGAAGATCCGTCACGAGTGGGCAAAAAGTTATACGGGCGGCCGGTGATAAACCCGAGTGAAGTTCTGCCAGGGGCGACCGTTTATCTGCCTTTCATTCCGTCGCTTGCTGAGAAAATTGCCACACGACTCAATGGCGGTGAAGTGCTTTGGGCAATTCCGCCGAGTGTTGACTAGAAATGCTACTTAATTCAAAATAAGCAACTTCTAAGAATCCATTAAGAATTGGTCGTAATAAGCGAAATACAAAGCCATTTTGCGATAGAAATTAAGTCATGAGTGATTTCTCCCGTTTTGATTCAGGCAGCGAGTCAGCTAGCGAGTCAACTAGCCAGCCTGAGAATTCATCTGGTTCAACAAAGTTGCCTCCGCCCGCTGTGCATCAGTTCGCCAGCAATCAACAATTATCTGGACATAACTCAAGCAAGCCAACACGAATTCGGTTGCCTTTTATTGTTGCGGGCGCCTCGATAGTGTTCGGTTTAATTGGCGGAATTGCCGGCACCTTTGTTGCCAACGAAATCAACTTTCAGGGATATGGTTCAAAAAAGCCGGTAACTCAGTTGACGTCTCCACCAGTAGTTGTTTCGTCTGACGGAAGCGAAAAAGAGGATTCGCTAATCGCAAAAGTTGCATTGCGCCTCGCAAATAGTGTCGTCACCATTACTGCAGACGTCAGTAATATAAACGGCGACGGTCGTTCTGTCGGCACGGGTCTCGTGCTTACTTCAAACGGCGAAATTTTGACGAATGCCCATGTGGTCGAAGGCGCAGATGAAGTTGTCGTGCGTTTTGCTGGCGAGACCGAGCCAAGAATTGCAAAAGTATTAGCAACTGACGTCGGTAATGACCTGGCATTGATCAAAGTCGATGCAACTGGCCTGATCGTCGCTACCTTTGCTAAACCAGGCAGTGTAAAGATTGGCGATTCAGTAATTGCTATCGGATATGCATTGGCACTAGACGGCGGGCCGACGGTTACCTCGGGAATCGTCTCGGCGATGAAGCGAACTATTGAAACCGAGTCTGGGGCACTGAATTCATTGATCCAAACTGATGCGGCAATTTCATCGGGAAACTCCGGTGGACCACTGGTCAACTTACAAGGCGAAGTAGTCGGCATTAACACCGCTGTTGCCCGTGGTGACTCTGAATCTGCTGCCAATAACATTGGGTTTTCGATTTCGGTGGATGAAGTATTGATTGTCATCGAGCAACTTCGTGCTCAAGCAAACGGAATCGTGCGCCGTGAGGGTTTCTTGGGTGTGGGTCTGACAGGTCGTGACGATGGCGGACAAGGTGCGATCATCACTGATGTGCGGGTCGGTTCTCCGGCCGAAATCGCTGGAATTGTTGTCGACGACATTGTGCTGTCAGTTGATGGCGAACCGATTGATGGCCAGGCTGTTCTTGTTGCGGCGATTCGTGATGCGGTGCCGGGTCAAAAAGTCGAAATTGAAATTTCGCGGGCTGGCAAGCGCCTGACTTTTGAAGCCACTTTGGTAGCCCGAAGCAACTAATAACTAGTCGAAAAAACCAAATTTTCTTGGGTTTTTTCGTTTGGGGACAGGGTTTTGCGGGGGTAGAGTAAACACTTCGTTCGCAGCCATTTTTGATGGTCGCAAACGAAGAGATCAATCCCAAAAATTGATGTCTGTGTGCGCCCGCGCTAGTTGCGAGTACCTCACAGCGAAAACTATAAAAGTGCTCCGCAGGCTTTGGCCGCGCGGAGCATTTGTGCGAATACAAGAATTATTTTATTAATCATTTCGAGAAAAGGTTTTGGCCTCATGGCACAAAAAGCGATCGTCGGCGAAAAAGTCGGCATGACACAAGTGTGGAGTGACGACCAACGCGTCGTGCCTGTCACCGTGTTAAGAATTGAGCCAGCTCGAATTGTGCAGGTAAAAACTGG
>CAMCZA010000080.1 GCA_945885515.1 Ferrithrix thermotolerans DSM 19514
CAAATGGTTGTCGGCGTTGTATTTGTATCGCGGGTCTCGTGACGGGCCGAACCCGAGTAAAGAGTGAACAGTGCCAGAAAATGCGTTATCAATTGCTTCGTCAACTGCCAACCAGTCAACATCTTTGCCCTCAGGAAGTTTTTTTAAAGCGTCACACTCGCGCAACAAAACTTCGCGCATTCGTGCGGCGGCTTTGCCTGTTGGTGCGGCAAGTGCAACTTTAATATTTCGCTCGCCTGCTTTGAAACGCTCGATGAACTTCATTGCCACTTCACGGGTCTTGCCGGTGCCCGGGCCACCAAGAATAATGTGCACGAGTTGCGCGTTGTCGCGAGTAAGCGCAGCAGCGATTGCGCCCTCTTCGGCATATGCGCGGTTGAGATAGACGCGAGTGCCATCAACAATTAGCGGTGTTGCGTTGCCTGGCCGACCAAAAATCAGCGGAGATTTTTTAGCGGCGGCTAACCAAGTTGCGGTGTCTTTTGGCCATTTAAGTTTTGCATCAACACCTTCAACTGTTAACCAGTCACCAATTTGTTCAAGATCAACACAAGTGTGACGGTCGCGCGGTGTGCGCAGGGCCAGACACAGCAACAACGTGCCCATTAGTTCTGGCTCGGGCTTGCCGTTGCGCGCGACAAGTGCGACCAGAGTTTTTGCGCCAGCGACATCGCCAGCAGAGACGACTTGTGCGTCAAGATATGGGTTCAAGTCGGTGAAGTTCATTGCGCTGGTTTGCTTCCCGCAAATAAATCACTAAGTGCGCGCCATAAACCAGCTGGCGCTTGCCAATTAAACACGCCATAGCGCTGACCGTTTTCATCGGTTGGTGTGTCTGGCCCGACCATGCCACGAATGAAACCATATGCAATGCCTTTGATGCACGCATCATGGTCTGCCTCTGGCAATCGCCAACGCAACATCCGATAGATGCTTGTGCCATAGATCAGCGCCTGCAAAATATAATGAGCCTCTTCCATTTTGGCTTGAACATGAAGCGGTGAATAACTAGCGATCGGCGCAGTGTCTGTGTCGCGATGCAGTTTGTTGCTCTTGTAGTCGGTGATTGCAAGCAATGGCTGCGTCGGGGTGCTGCCTGGCAACCGCAACAACGCATCAAGCGAGCCGTTAATCAAGCCAGCGATTGAAATATCAAATGACGAATCAGTAAGCGCTGTTGCATAACTGTGCAATACATCTGTAGGGCTCAGAACCGAAAGCAAAACTCGACCAATATCGCTGGCCAATATATTCGCCTGCGAAAGAGCGACAGTCATTTCGAAATCCATTTCGGCAAGACGGTCTTGCGGATCAATATCGGCAAAGCACACATCACCGAATGCACCACCAAACGGAGTCTCAAGAGCGCGCGTCAACATCGTTGTAAGAGGGTCGTGGTAACCGCGCAACAAACTTGATGTCGCAACCTTTTGCACCGCACGGGCTACTTCTTCGCGCAAAGGTCGCACCGAAGTGTCGACTATCTCGAAAATATCGTGAATCTGGTTACCAATATTTTTGCTAGAAGGCAAACTCGGGATTGTGAATGCTTTCAGATCGTCACGCAATTCAGGGCCTGCGACTCGTGCGTTTGACTTTGGCGCATTGCCGAATTCGTCATTGCCATGGCCTGACAAGTCGAAATAGTCGCGGCGTTGCGACTTGGTGCGAATATCCATCAAGCCCGAAAACGATGTGCGGCGATATGACTGAGTGACAGTTGCAGGTGCAGCGGCACAGACGAATTTTTTAGCGTCAGGTGTTGCGACTTTCGGCTGATAATTCTTGAGCCCAGTAACGCCCGCAATATCTCGCTTGGCTGGCATATGTGGAATCATTGACGACAACAAGCTCGCCGAGGCGTCAGTAACAAGCACAGTCAAATGGTGCATGGTGCGTGTCAGCGCAACATACATCAATCGGCGCAACTCGCCTTCTTCGGCCAACTTCTCGGCAGCCTTGGCCGCCGCCCGCGATGTCTCAGTCGGGCTGCTTAATCCATGAACGATGTCGACAACGCGCTGATCTTTGTAGTAAAACACTGGTGCGCCTCGAGTTTTTGAAGATGGCTTCCAAAGGTCGGCAACCACAACACACGGAAACTGCAAACCTTTAGCGCTATGAATCGTCATAATCTGCACAGCATCAACATCGCTTTCGACGCGCCTGCTAACGAGATCGCTGGTCTCGTCTGTGTCAATGAGCGACATGAAGACCTCAAGAATTCGAGTTGGTGAACATGGTTTGCCTTCGCTGGCCATATGCAGAACTTCCATCACATGGGCCAAGTCTGTGGTGTTGCGCTCACCCGATAAACCTTTTGTTAGCCGAGTCATAAATTGATCGTCAGAGGTAATCGCCCCCGCAAGTGCGGCGACACCACTTGACTGCAAAATTGTTCGCAACTGGCTGACGCTATTTTGAACCTGTTGCAATTCTGCGTCAGAGATGTCGGCTTCGTGACGAAGAGACAAACCAAAAAATGGTGTGCCGGATAGACGGCGCGAGCGACCAACATCTGTAATTCGCTCCATTAGTTCAAACATTGAGCGCACATAGCCCGCCATTTCGCCTTGCATCACCGATTCGGTGCCGTTGCTTACAGCAGGAATCTTGAACTGTTTAAGTTTGCGTTCAATCGCTCTACCGGTTGCCTTGGTGCGCACCAGCACACAAATATCGCGGGGCTCAACATCGCGCTGGATATCATCAATTTTAAGTTTGCCCACGGTCAAGAGTTCGTGCACGACTCGTGCCGTCGGCGCATCAAGTCGATTTTTATTTGTTATTTCACCAACATCAACAAACTCGACTGAGCCACCTGGGCTAAATCGTGCGATGCGATTGTTGTCGCTTGCGTTGACAGCAATATATGGAATGCCGTCACCAAACATTGCACCATCAAGAGCCAAATTTAATTGCTCAAGAACCGGCTTATCTGAGCGATGATTTGTAGTTAACGTTCGTTTCTTGGCTGGGTCGCCACGGCTGACAAACGCCCGCACATCGGCACCACGAAAACCAAAGATTGCTTGCTTTGGGTCACCAACTGCGATTAGTGCCCGATCAACTTGATCTGGTGGAAACAACGCGTCAAAAAATGCCCACTGCAATTTGTCGGTGTCTTGTGCCTCATCGACGATTGCCAACTTAAATCGTGATCGAATGTCTTCAATTAGTGCACCCCGTGACGGGTCAGTGACCACATCGTGCGCGCGTTTTAGTAGATCATTAAAACTTGGATGATCAAGCGTCGCATCTTGCACTCGCGCAACGCAATCTTGAATCATCTGCAGATAATCATCTAAAAACTTTTGATCAGACTTTGACAGTGCTTGGCCGTCATCAAAAAGGTTTGCGGCTGTGTCATACCAAGGCTCAGTAAATGGGTCGGCCAATAATTTGGTGATAACTTCTGCAATCTTTTTTGGATCAATTCGTGAGATATTGAAACCAGCGACCGCACCAGAAATAATTGCGTCATTAACAACTTCGGTAACGACTCGACTTGTTATGTCATCTTCACCGACATTGCCCAGACTGACACCGGCAAGATGCAAGATTTTTGTGCACACACTATGAATTGTCGAAATTGTTGCACTGTCAAATTCGACCAAAGCACGCTCAAGGCGTTGAATCATCGCCGCGATGTCGTTTTGAAATGTACTAATTAGATACTGAGCGACGACATCATCTTTTTTTGCTTGATTGTTTCGTAATTGTTCGCACATGTCTATTGCGGCACCACGAATTCGATCACGCAACTCAGCGGCGGCTGTGCGCGTAAAAGTTGTTACGAGCACTTCGCTGATTCGTAAATCTTCTTTAGTCGCTAACTCGCGAACTAATAGCGCTGCAACAGAATATGTTTTGCCCGTGCCTGCACTAGCTTCAGCGACCAGCCCATTAATTAGCGCCTGGTTAGCAAGGTCGAGTTCGATGTTTGGTGTACTAGTGCTCATGAGACTATGAAAGGCCGTCTGTAATTGTCTTTAGCAAAGGAGAAGACCTTCTGATGTGACCCCCAAAAATTGAGCACTGGGCTTTTTGGGTAAAAGATTTCGCTGAAGATCGGGTCATCACCAAACACGATGCACTCACTTGAGTCACCGAAATTGTCACCAGAGACAAAAAAATCAAATTCGCTAGACCTTTTTTCGGTGTCGGCGGTGGCGGTCTTACCGAATTTTGCGCACGGTGAGACCAATGCAACGCGTGCAATTTCGCATAACAATTCAAGCCTTTGCTTGGCTACATCTTGAGTTACCGAGTCGCTAAGTATTACTTTGCGTTCTCGTACAACTTTTAACTCTTTCGGCCAATCTTCATGACGAGCGAGAACATAACCCGTGTTGATCTGAAGACCAGCGGCACGAGCAATCAGCAACCGAATTGCAAGCCGAAGCAGAGCTGGGGTGTATTCATATTTATATGCCGTTTTACCCGCCCCATAACAAATAATAGATGTGACAATTTCTGCGCCCTGCGTGCACATTGGGATATCGCCCACAAGCTTGACCACTGGCGAAATATCAATATCTATCGCAACCGGAGCAAGCGTGGCTAAATCAATATTCATAGCCGCAAGTGCAGACTGCATTGCTTCAACTAGATCATCAACTTCTTGAAATGCTTCATCGCCAAATGGCGCAGGTGGCACAACGCCAGAGCGTCGAACCTCGGCCTGCCACGTGCCTGGGGCGTCAGGCGATTTATCAACCGATGTGAGCATCAATAACTCTTGGGCTAAACCCGCGGCAGTTTTTTTGTCAATTTCAAGAGGAATAGTCGCGGGCGTCTCTGACTCATTTTTGCGGTGGATGAATATTCCAAGTGTTTGACGCAAATAAATATCTAACGGCTCGATATAGGTTTTTTCTAACAACTCTGGCGTCAGCACGACAGGCGTTGGCAAGTCAACAACGCGTAGTGGCTTAGTTTTAATCGCGTCACCCAATGTGATCGCCGCTTGTCGAGCGACCTGATCATGCGACCAAATAATCTCGGCCTGCACCTGATCTTTGAAGAAGTTTCGCACACTCGTGGTATGCCTCGGGTGCTCGATTTCAATAGCGCTGAGATGTTTATTCGTTGCCTGCTGACCAACGCCGAGCCTGCGAGCGAAATCAACGAACTCGGCAAGTGGTGTTGCAAGCGGTAGGCGCTGATTATTTTTGATGCTTTGACCAGTGCAAGTGACAATCAAACGATCTTGCGCTGCAAGAGTTGCATCAAGCAACGAACGACGAACGTCGAGCCGAGCATCAGAGTCACCAATCATCCGCTGGCGCTCGATTAGATCATCACCTTCGCCCTCGCTAGACGACAATGACTCTTCATCAAAACCAACAATGCACACGACTCGAAACGGCACACCACGTAACGGGATCATCGAAGTAGCAGTGATCGCACCAGTGCGCAAAGGCTGACGACCTGCAATGTCATTAAGCATGTTATTTAGTTGCGCAGCAAAGTCGCCGTAGTCAACGCCGACTATGTTGCCCGCGGCCGATTTACGCAGCAAGCTGAGTTGTTGAAGAGGCATCGCAAGTTCATCGCAAGACTCACCACACAAACTAACGATTGCCGATTCAACTGCATCGCACCACTGAGCCACCGTGTGCTGTTTAGTTGCGAGATCTGCAAGTTGCAGCACTGCGTCGAACACTCGAATCAGCGCAGAGATTTCGTCGATGTCAGATAAATCAACATCATCAAGCGCGTCAACCGCGAGCGAGTCAAAAGTTTGCGTACCATCAGCAACTAGCGCGCCTAACAACATTTGCTCAAGGCCAGCACGCCAAGTGTGGGCGCTTAGTTTGGGCGCGTTTAATCCATTTAGTTTTCGATGTTCGACAGTCAAGCCCCATCGCACATTTGCTTTTTCGGCGTAGCGATACCAATGTTCTACACCTTCAGCACTTACACCTAAATGTTCGAGAACTAGTGGCGAGGTTGCAACAGAAAGCACCCCGTCGATTGAGCATCGTGATTGCACAAGATCGATCACACTTGCGAGCAACGCCGATGCTTCGTTAATTTGGCGAATGCCGCGGTCTGCAACTACCAGCGGCAATTTGATGGTCCGTTTATCGGCGCTCTCGCCCACACCTGCGCCGACTTGCACAGACCGCGCGAAAGTTGCTTCTAGATATGGCGCCGCAGTCGCAATGTCTGGGCAGATGACAACGACCTCGTGAGGTTGCAGATCTTTGAGATCGCTAAATGCGTGCAACAATGCATCATGCAACACTTCAATTTGTCGACCCAAGTTATGACAACGATGAATCGTCAAAGATCGATCTGAAATATCTAATTCGGTTTTAACTGCTAATAATTGCTGGCTGACTGTGTGTTGCATTCGGCCGAGAAGTGTTTGCGAAGTCGCGGCATTGTGTTGCGCGTGTGTTGACTTGACACCTTGAGACGCAAGCAAAGTTTCGAGTTCTTGTGAACCTATTAACCACGAATTAACAAGTGGATCAATATCCGTCGGCATTAGCGGCGACGGATTTCGCTCAGGAATCAAACCAGCAGTCGCAGTTGTCGTCGCCGCCACAGCCCACTTTTTTGAAATCGCAGGCGATGGATGAACCAACACCACACGAATTTCGACATGTTCTTTTAGTTGCAACAGTGCATCAATTTGCCCAGGGCTCAGCGACTGAAACCCAACAACCAAAATCTGTTTCGGTGTTTTTGCAGATAATTCTGGAGTTCGCCCGGCCGGGCTAGGTTGACCGATGCGTTTACGAACCGAACTCCATAATTCGAATTGCCACATATCGGTGGTGTTGAGTTGTTTGGCATTTGGGTTGTGCGCGGTTGGGCTGACCGCGGGCTTGCCCTGCTCCCAGAGGCGAATCATTGCAGGACGACGAACGTGATAGCGATCAAATCGATCAGCCATTGCTCGAGCAGCCTTTAGTTGGCCACCAGCTCGATCAATTAACGGTTGATACGCGGCGTCTGTCGAAATTAC
>CAMCZA010000081.1 GCA_945885515.1 Ferrithrix thermotolerans DSM 19514
GCGACATGGTGCGGACCGTGCAAGACACTTGGTCCGATCCTTGAAAAATTAGTTGATGCAACCAAGGGTCAAGTTATTTTGGCGAAAGTTGACGTCGACAAGTGCCCGCAAATTGCCCAGGCATTTCAAGCGCAGTCGATTCCTGCCGTCTATGCGATGAAAGACGGAAAGATTCTGGATGGTTTTGTTGGTGCTCAACCAGAACATGTCGTGAGTGAGTTCGTAAATAAACTTCTGCCCGAAGCCGTCGTCGTCGACGCAAAAGAACTTCTTGCCAAAGGCGATGAAACCAGTTTGCGCAAAGCACTCGAAGCCGAGCCGACAAATGAGGCGGTAGTCATCGCGCTTGCAGAATTGCTTGTTGCTCGCAATGATTGCACTGCGGCACTCGAAATTTTGAAGACGATTCCCGAGACAGATCGAGTGCGCGTCACTATTGCTGCAGCGAGGTCGGCTTTTGTCCCTGATGATGAATACGACAAGCAACTAACTGCTCTTTTGTTGAGCGTTAAGACAGACGACCAAGCCAAGCAGCAATATCTTGATACTTTGCAGAAAATGGGACCAAACGACCCGCGCACAAGTGACTACCGCAAAAAGTTGACCGCACAACTTTTTTAGTTATCTTCAAAAATTCTCAGAATTCTTGAATTCTTCGTGCCCCAGTTTGGGGTCTGTGCCCACATGAGGCAGTGAAATTAATTCTTAAAAATTTCGACCGTTTGAAGTCGCTTGTTAAATGGTTTGGTTTGTCGAGACTGATTGGCTCTGTAGTCAGTTTGGTTGTTGTCGCACTCTCAGGGTGGTGGCTGTTGCGAGTTCCACCGCCGCCACCAGAGTACGCAATGGCATTCGCGAGCGTGACTACCGTTTTAGGCACTTTTGAAACCACAACGCAACCAACGATTGAAATTTCTGCGATCACGGTGCATGTTGCTGGTGCTGTTGTTGCACCCGGTGTCTATGTACTAGATGTAGGGTCGCGAGTTAACGATGGAGTCGCCGCCGCTGGAGGGGCGACAACGCAAGCAGATTTGAATTCGGTAAATCTTGCAACAATATTAAACGAAGGCGAGCAAATATATATTCCGAAGCGAAACGAGAAGCCGCACATCATCGTGCAGCCGAGATCACCAAGTTTGCCGAGTTCTGCCGGCAACATAGTTTCTGGAAGTGCAACGCAAATAGCACCACTGCTTATAAATATCAACACTGCAACTGCGATTGAACTTGAGCAACTTCCCGGAGTTGGGCCGTCGACATCAAAAGCAATAATTGCCTATCGCGAAAAAAATGGCGCATTTATCAGCGTCGAAGATTTGCTCAATGTTCGCGGAATCGGACCAGCAAAACTCGGTGAAATTTTGCCGCAAGCGCGCGTGAAATAGTTATCTAGATAACTCCAAGTACAACAGCCGCGAGTGCAAGAGAAATGAGCGAACCTAAGACGACGCCAATTGCCAGCGGGCGAAATTCTTTAATCCACTCTGGCCACCCAGAAATCGTTAGTTGAACAGCGCGACGAGCAGCGTAATGACCAACAACCCACCACAACAATGCACTCGAAATAAAACTCAAGGCATAGCGAGTGACTCCGCCAGCAGCGGGAACACCAAAAAAAGGCAGTGTTGGCAGGGCGATGACGGTGAGCACGAAACCGATCAGACCCGTAAATGAGCCAGGTAAAACAATTAATAACAAGCCGGCTGTTAAAACGGTTAACGAGAGTGCGATTGCCGCGAGTCCACCTTTTTGTCGAACTTCATCGCGGTGCGCAAGGATTCCATCTTGCACGACATGCGCCTTGGTTTTACGGGTTACTCGAGATTCAACAAGCCGTTTGCCTTGACGCTTTCCCGTGCGACTCTCTGAGTCACCTGGCGCACGAACCTCTGCACGACCCCGCGCACGCACGACCGTATTTTTCGCTTTGCGGGCTTTTGCCATGACTCAATCGTACGATCTATGGCGTTCTGATTGGTTCATAGTTGGACTAGCGATTTCGACTGTGAGTGCTACTCGCGCAGCAGAAAGACTTCTTGTACCAACGGTCATTCTGGCGTTTGTCCTGGGTGTGATGTTGATTGCAATGGCAATTCAAAAAATGAGAGTTTCGTTGAGCATTGCCCTGCTGTTTTTTAGTTTGATCGGCTTGTCACACGGCACTGCTGCGATCAACGAATTACGGAGTGTCAAGTTGGGAAACTATTCGGGTGTCGCTCGAGTAATTAGCGACCCGAAACGCAGTGGTGCGGCGACACAAATTATCCTCGAAATCGCCAACGACAGATTTATTGTGTATGCCTATGGACCACCTGCGTGGAGATTGAATAATGTTTCTGTTGGCGA
This sequence comes from Ferrithrix thermotolerans DSM 19514, assembly GCA_945885515.1. Taxonomy (GTDB): domain Bacteria; phylum Actinomycetota; class Acidimicrobiia; order Acidimicrobiales; family Ilumatobacteraceae; genus BACL27. Next base: position 2,350 of record CAMCZA010000081.1, read on the forward strand.
AAAAATTGTCGTATCTGGTTGGCGCAGCAAACTTTCGCCGGAGCGTGAGCGACGCTTGATTTCAAAGCACATCAAGGGCAAATTTGAGATTAAGTCAGTTGAAGAGCGAAGGCTCACTGCGGCGCCATTGTTTCGAAGTGCACAGCGCGTTCGCAAACTGATTGATCGTGGTGCTTCGTCATTCTCGTACGACGAAAGATCACTGTTCACAGGATTGGTAATCGGTGATGATTCGGAGCAACCCGAACAAATGGTCGTGGCTTTTCGAAAATCTGGCTTGGCTCATCTTGTTGCCGTGTCGGGTCAGAATGTAGCGTTTGTGCTGGCAGGACTTTCGCCCTTGTTGCGTCGGATGCCCCGCACGATGCGACTGCTTGTCACCTGCGGTATTTTGAATTGGTTCGTTGTGATTACCCAAGTTGAACCGAGCGTCGTTCGCGCAGCAGTGATGGCTGGAGTTGCGACACTTTCAATATCAATCGGTCGACCAACGCGCACATTGCGATTGCTTGGGCTCACCGTGATCGTCACAATTTTTTTGGATCCGCTACTGGCATGGTCGGTTGGCTACTACATGTCGGTCGGAGCAACAGCAGGTTTGTGTTTATTGTCCGGACCGCTTACACGGGTGATACCTGGCCCACGCTGGCTGGCCAATTTGATTGGGGCAACAGTCTCGGCGCAAGCCGGAGTTACACCTGCAGTAGTTTTTGTCTTTGGTTTGCCAGCAGCCATCGGAATTATCGCAAATGTTTTGGCGGTTCCAATTGCGTCTTTGGTGATGCTCGCAGGTTTGCCACTATCGCTTTTTGCCGGGGCACTGAGCCAAACCGTATTTTCAGCAATCGGGACGGCCGTGATGTGGCCGGTTTTTGTTGGCGTGCGCTGGGTCTGGTGGGTCGCAGCGATCGGTGAACGGCTGAATACAACTGGTCTCTTCAATCTTGGCTTGTGGATTGTCGTCTTGGCGATGATCTTGTCGTTGCTACACCGAAGTGCGAGAGTAGAGGGGTGACGATTCACTTAATTACTGGCAGCGACCCACGACTTGTCTCAGACAAAGTTACTGAAATCACTCGAGAATTAATTAAGTCAATGAACTCACAAGAGAGCCGCAGCACGATTTTAGAGACGCACGATGCAGGGGCGCCAAGTTCTGATCTTCGCGAGAACGCAATTCGACAAGCAATCGCATCGGCCGAGACAATGTCGTTGTTTGGTGAAGAGCGCGTTGTAGTGATCCGAGAAATTGCAGTAGCAACTGTCAATGAACTGGCGATACTTGTCAACTATCTTGACCAGCCGGCTGACAGCACACACTTAGTAGTTAGTGCCACTGGCAAATTACCGAAATCGATTAGCGATGCATTCAAACGATCAGGCGCAACGGTTATTGCAACTGAGCCCCCAGCGCGTCGCCAAGAACTAGTTACCTGGTTCTTGGAGAAGTTTGCCGAGTCTGAGTTGAGTGTCGATGCGGTGGCGCTCAATAACATCATCGACTGGCTCGGTGAAGACCAAGCAAGACTTCCAGGGTTGATCGACACATTGGTATCGGCATACGGAACATCAAAGAAATTAACGGCGCAGGATGTCGCAGTATTTCTTGGCGATGCGGGTGGCGTCAAGCCCTGGGATTTAACCGACGCAGTTGACGGTGGAGATTCAAAATTGGCACTAGAAATGTTGCGGAGAATGCTGCGAAGCGGAGACTTTCATCCGTTGCAAGTAATGGCGCTTTTGCATACGCACTACTTAAAGTTGATGCGAATTGATGGTCCTGAGATTCATAGTCCTGCAGATGTGCTTACTTTAATTGGCGGCAAAAGCGAGTTTCAAGCGAAAAAATATCTCATGCAGTATCGGCGAATCGGTACTTCAGGAATCTCTCAGGCTGTTCAGCTGCTCGGACGCGCTGATGTCGACCTGCGTGGCGGAAAAGATCTTGGTGAAGAACTGACCATGGAGATACTCGTCGCTAGATTGTGTCGAGTCGGTGGTGCTACGAAATTGAGTAGCAGCAAACGGACTTTTTCGCCGAAGCGAAACTAAAAATTATTTCGCGGCAGCGGCAGTTGCGTTAAGTTTGCGCATCAAGCGGCTCTTACGACGAGCGGCCTGCTTAGGGTGAATGATGCGCTTTCGGGCCGCAGTGTCAAGACGCTTGACGGCGATTCGAAGTGCTTCGGCGTTTTCTGGTGTGCCAGCGGTCTCGTTTGCGGCTTTAACTCGGGAGCGTAACTCGCTGCGTACGGCCTTGTTTCGGTCGTTGGCTTTGGCGTTGGTAAGGATGCGTTTTTTCTGAGATTTGATATTTGCCACGTCGCAAGGCTAACAGCGAGTAGGGCCTTGCCAAACATAAGCCGTGTAGAATTTGCTTGCTTCGCGTTCGTCTTACTTTAAGACCAGCGTCGCGAAGATCAAAGTCTCAAAAGAAATGGCCTAATGGATTTAGCTTTAATACGAAATTTCTCGATCATCGCCCATATTGATCACGGCAAATCAACGCTTTCAGACCGCATTTTAGAGATGACCAATGCTGTCGAGGCCAGAGCGATGCGAGCGCAATATCTCGACACGATGGATCTTGAGCGCGAGCGTGGAATCACGATCAAGGCTCAAAATGTACGCGTTGATTGGAAGGGCAACACCCTGCACTTGATTGACACACCTGGCCATGTTGACTTCGGATACGAAGTAAGTCGTTCGTTGGCTGCATGTGAAGGTGTTGTTTTGGTGGTTGATGCCGCGCAAGGAATTGAAGCGCAAACTTTGGCAAATTGTTATCTGGCTCTTGAAAATAATTTAGAGATTGTTGCGGCGCTAAATAAAATTGACCTTCCTGCGGCCGACCCTGATCGTTATGCAATGGAAATTGAAAAAGTTCTTGGTATTCGTGCCGAAGATATTTTGCGAATCTCGGCGAAGACCGGCGACGGTGTGCCCGCATTGTTGGACGCAATCGTCGAAAGAATTCCGGCGCCAAAAGGCGACCCTGACGCGGCGTTGCAAGCGTTAATTTTTGACAGTCAATACGACCAATATCGTGGGGTGGTTTCATCAATTCGCGTGATGAACGGTCGAATTCGCAGCACTGACAAGTTGCGGTTTATGCAAACCAATGCCGTGCACGAAGCACTTGAAGTTGGGGTGCGACGACCAGTGCCTTCGCCAGTAGATGAACTTGGGCCAGGCGAAGTTGGATATTTGATCGCCGGAATTAAAGATGTCGGTGAAGCGCGAAGTGGTGAAACTGTGACTCACGAATCGCGGCAGGCAACCGAGCCGCTTGCTGGCTACAGCGATCCAAAGCCAATGGTCTTTTGCGGATTATTTCCGATTGATGCCGATGATTTTGAGACGCTGCGCGAGAGTCTGCAAAAACTTAAACTCAACGACGCATCGATCAGCTATTTGCCCGAGTCTTCAGGCGCGCTTGGCTTTGGTTTTAGATGCGGCTTTCTTGGTTTGTTGCACATGGAGATTGTCAAAGAACGCCTCGAACGCGAGTTCAACTTGGCGCTAATTGCAACCGCGCCGTCGGTGCAATATCAAGTTACGCGAACCGATGGAACTCTAGAGATTGTTGACAACCCTGCAGAGTTGCCACCAACTGTTTACATCAGGTCAATTCAAGAGCCGTATTTTAAAGTGAACATAATTACCCCGAAGGACTACACCGGAACTCTGATGGATCTTTGTCAAACGCGTCGTGGCGAACTTGGCAAACTTGAGTATCTCTCTCCTGAAAGAGTTGAGTTACATTATTTGATTCCGCTTGCCGAAGTTGTCGTTGATTTCTTTGATCAAATGAAAAGTCGTTCGCAAGGATACGCAAGTCTTGATTACGAATTAGATGGATATCGCGAGTCTGATCTCGTCAAAGTCGATCTTTTCTTGAACGCGATCGCGGCAGATGCGTTCAGCACAATCGTGCACCGCGACAAGGCATATGACTATGGCAAGCGAATGTGTGAAAAGTTGAAGGAACTAATTCCGCGGCAAATGTTTGATGTGCCGATTCAAGCAGCAATCGGTGGAAAGTTCATCGCCCGTGAAACAGTAAAGGCAAAGCGCAAGGATGTTTTGGCTAAATGTTATGGTGGCGATATTTCGCGCAAGCGAAAATTGTTGGAGAAACAAAAAGAAGGTAAGAAAAAGATGAAGTCAATCGGCCGTGTTGAGATACCAGGAGATGTATTTATTTCGGCGTTGAAGCTTGACGATTGAAATCTGCCAAAAAAATTTATGTCTAAAAATAGCAGTGGCATTTTTCGATCACTGAAATATTTCAATGCAAAGCTTTTTTTCTTAAGTCTTTTGGTTTCGAATATCGGCAGCTGGTTGCAATTAACCGCATCATCGCTGTTGCTTTATCGACTCACGGGCAATGCGGCCGATCTTGGTTACAACGTTGCATTTCAGTTTTTGCCGATGTTGTTTTTAGGAACATGGTGTGGGGCGCTAGCCGACCGGCATAATCGTCGCCGAATCGCTTTGAT
>CAMCZA010000082.1 GCA_945885515.1 Ferrithrix thermotolerans DSM 19514
TTGAATCCTGCGCGCAATGGTCCGTCAATGTTTGAGCCGGTACATGGCTCCGCTCCCGACATTGCCGGCAAGGGTGTGGCTAATCCAGTTGCGGCAATTTTGTCGGCAGCGCACATGCTTGAATTTCTTGGCGAAGAAAAGGCTGCAAATATTTTGCGTGTTGCTTGTGAAAAATCTGTGACTGGTTCGACTACGGCAGTGGGCGACGAAATCGCCAAGCGTGTCAAAGCAAGCATTTAGCCAGTCAAATTGAGAGATTTAATTGAGGGCGACGAGTTAATTACTCGGCAGTAACCTTAAATAAGTTGTTTTGAAATTTAGTTCTAATTAGGAGACCGAATGCCGATTACTACAACCCCGAAGATTTGGATGAATGGTTCTCTCGTCAACTGGGACGACGCCAAGGTGCATGTACTGACCCACACTCTTCATTACGGCACAGGTGTTTTCGAAGGTATTCGTGCATATGAAACAGCAAATGGTCCTGCAGTTTTTCGTTTGACCGATCACATCAAGCGTCTGCACAACAGTGCCAAAATCATGGGCATGGAGATGCCATATTCGGTAGATGAACTTGTTGATGCAACTAAGCAGACCGTGAAATCAACTGGTTTGCCTTCTTGCTACGTTCGACCGCTTGCCTACTACGGATATGGCGAAATGGGCTTGAACACTTTGCCCTGCAAAGTTGATGTAGCTATCGCATGTTGGCCATGGGGCGCATATCTGGGCGATGACGCTGTCGATAAGGGCGTGCGGATGAAGATTTCTTCTTGGACTCGTCATGATCACAACACAATGCCACCAGCAGCAAAAACAGTCGGCAACTATGTTAACTCTTCATTGGCCAAAGTTGAAGCGCTGAAGGCGGGCTACGACGAAGCAATCATGCTTGCGCCGAATGGACTAGTTGCTGAATGTACCGGTGAAAATATTTTCTGTGTTCGCAACGGGATAATTCTGACGCCACCACTTTCGGCTGGCGCACTTGAAGGCATCACTCAATCAAGTGTTACCAAAATTGCTCGCGATCTTGGTTTCGATATTCGTGTCGACAATATTGCTCGCAGCGATTTGTATATTGCCGACGAAATTTTTGTGTGCGGCACGGCTGCCGAAGTTGGTTCTGTGAGTTCGGTTGATGATCGCAAAGTTCCTTGTCCAGGGCCAATGACTAAGGCGATTGCAACGACCTATGCCAAGGCTGTTCGTGGTCAAGATGACCGTTATAAACAATGGTGCGAGTTAGTCAAGTAGTTGAGCATGTCTAAATCTGACGCAAAATTGCCCGAACTTGTTGAGGTCTTTGACACGACTTTGCGTGACGGCATGCAAGTCGAAGGCGTCTCAGCAAGTGTGCAAGACAAACTTCGCATCGCCGAGCAACTTGATTATCTCGGTGTGCAATACATTGAGGGTGGCTGGCCTGGTGCGAACCCCAAAGACATTGAGTTTTTTGCCCGCGCTCGAACTGAATTAAAACTTAAAACCTCGACGCTTGTGGCGTTTGGATCGACCCGCAGACCTGCTGGCAAAGTCGATGACGATGCAACACTTCGCAATTTGATTGAAGCCGAGACAAGCGCTGTGTGTATTGTCGCAAAGTGTTCTGACTATCACGTCGAGCAAGCATTACAAACCACACTCGATGAGGGCGTGGCGATGGTCAGCGACTCGGTTAAATTTTTGGTGGCCAACAATCGTCGAGTTCTTGTCGACATGGAGCATTTTTTTGACGGTTACAAACACAACGCAGAGTTCTCTTTGCGCGTGCTTGAAGCTGCGGTAATCAACGGCGCAACACATTTAGTTTTGTGCGACACCAATGGCGGGTCATTACCAAATGAAGTTGAAACAATTGTTGCTGATGTACGTCGTCATATGGGTAGTGATGTAATAATCGGCATTCATTGTCACGATGACACAGGCTGCGCAGTTGCGAACTCACTTGCTGCTGTGGCGAGCGGTGCTCGACATGTGCAGGGCACGCTCAATGGTCTTGGTGAGCGCACTGGCAACACCAATTTGACGACGGTTATTCCAAACTTGCAATTGAAACTTGGCTACAAGTGCTTGCCAGATGGCCACCTTGAGCGCCTGACCCAGGTCAGCAACCATGTCGCTGAAGTTCTCAATCGCCCAATGAACCCCCAAGCGCCTTATGTGGGTGTCTCGGCGTTTGCCCACAAAGCGGGCTTGCATGTCTCGGCGATTGCACGCGCCAAAGATGCGTACGAGCATGTTGCGCCAGAACTTGTCGGCAACGGCACACGCTTTTTAGTTTCGGAGATGGCAGGACGCGCAACGATTTCAATGAAGGCCCAAGAGTTGGGTATTGAAATGGATGGTCCGGCGACTAATCAAGTTCTCGACGACCTCAAGCGACTCGAGTTTGAGGGTTACCACTTTGAAGCAGCCGATGCCTCGCTCGAATTATTAATGCGACGAGCAACCGGCTGGGATCAATCTTTTTTCAAAGTTGAGTCAATGCGTGTGATCACAGATGAAGCCGCATCAGGAACTTTCACAACCGAGGCGACAGTGAAAGTTTGGGTCGGCGAAAACAGAAATGTCTTTACATCCGAAGGCAATGGTCCGGTTAATGCAATTGATACCGCGTTGCGTGAGGCATTGCGAACTAGTTATCCGCAATTAGAGCGCGTGCATCTCACTGACTACAAAGTTCGAATTCTTGATTCAGGGTCGGCAACCGGTGCCGTAACGCGAGTATTAATCGACGCCACAGATGGTGAACGCACTTGGACAACAATCGGTGTCTCGGCGAACATTATTGAAGCGTCGTGGCGCGCACTTGAAGAATCTTTGGTCTATGGTCTGCTTCATTTGCAGGCCTGATCTCGTCGTCGACTGATCTAGGATATTTGGCTTATGGCAGCCCCAAAGTTCACACCTGTAGATCCAACCGATCGCCCGCGTTCATATTCGTCGCCAGAACATATTCCGGCACCGTGGCGCAATGATCGCCCCGCTGCAGTTATCGGTCGCCAACCAACCGGAAGTCGACTCGGGTTTCAAGGACCAGATCAGGGATACGCATTGAAACTTGCAGAAGGTTTGCGCAGCGAAATAGTTTTGCAACGCGGTGAGTCGGCCGATGATGCAATTCGTGGATCACTTGCGATCGCATTGCGTCGTGCTTCTAAATGTGGTCGTGCTCCAGTCATCCATGACCTGAATATGGCTTTTGGAATCTGGGGCTGGATGCTCGTCAATCCACCTGCCGATCTTGTCAAACGGCGGCTAGAACTGTTCGCAGGGCTCGGAAACGTGACTCATCATTATTCCGAGACTCGACATCTTGTTGATCTGGTTCCAGACAGCTCGATGATCATGTCGCTGGAGCAAATCAAAATTGGAATGCCAGGCAGTTGGCATGCACTAACTGGAGCGTAGTTTTAATCTGTTTCTGCGTGGGCTTCTAAGTCTTTAAGCGAAACAAATTCAAGAGTTAAAGTGTGCGTCGAACGCAGACGAACCTTTGGCGCTTTTCCGGCTTCAAACGCTTCTTGCCACCGTGGGGCACACAAGCACCACTGGTCACCAGGTTTGAGTCCAGCAAAACCATATTGGGGCATCGGGGTCGAGAGATCATTGCCAACCGATTTTGAATAAGCCAAAAATTCTTCAGTCATCACCGCGCATACAGTGTGCACACCAGTGTCGTCACCACTTGTTTCGCAACATCCTGTGCGATAAAAACCAGTCACGGGGTCAAAGTTGCAGGGCTCGATTGGATCACCATAAACATTTGTTTGCTGACTATTCGACATAAAATTTTCTCAACTGGTTTTCAGTTGATCGTCGTTCCGACGAGTCGGCCAATTATGTAGGTGACTCCAACAGCAAGCAACATGATCAAAACTTGGCGCACAGCGCTGGTAACTTTTGACCGCTCAGCCTGCTGGCCAATCGCACCACCAGCGATTGCGGCCGCAAAAACAGCAACTGCGACTGATGCATATTTTGCACTGTTGCCACTGCCAAAGATCCATGGCAACACTGGCAACATCGCCCCGCCCAAAAATGTAATCAATGAAACCATCGCAATTTGAATTGGGTTGGGTAAATGATCTGGGTCAAGACCAAATTCTTCGCGCGCGTGAACCATCACGGCACGCTCAGGGTTCTGCATCACTTCTTTTGCAGAAGATGCGGCTTGCTCGGCTGACATTCCATGCTGGCGATACATTGCCGCAAGTTCAGAAGTTTCTGCACCTGGATGAAGTTTTAGTTCGCGAAGCTCAAGAGCGATTTCGCGTTCAACTAGTTCATTTTGTGCACTAATTGACACCCATTCACCAGCAGCCATACTCGCAGCACCTGCAACGGCTGCGGCAATACCTGCAAGGCGCACAACACTTGAGTCAACTCCACCAGCAGCAAAACCAATTATCAAAGAGACGTTTGAAACTAAGCCATCGCTGAAACCAAAAACTCCGGCGCGCGTTGATCCACCTGCAAGTGCTCGGTGATCTGGATGACCTTCGTGCTCTGCTGTTTTGTTTGCCACAGCGACAACGATAGTTCTGTCATCGTCAACAACACACACCGAGATAGCCTTAGGACAGATGGCACAGACACCGCGCTACCGATTTGCGCCGTCACCAACGGGATATTTTCATGTCGGAGGTGCGCGTACTGCGCTATATAACTGGATTCTCGCTCTACAAACGAGTGGCGTTTTTGTTTTGCGGATTGAAGATACCGATGACTCGCGTAATAATCCGCAGTGGACACAGGGAATCATCGATGCGCTGGCGTGGCTCGGCATTGACGGCAACGATTCACACTTTGAAGGACCCTATTTTCAGTCGGCTAATGCGGCGTTGCATGTTGCCGCCGCCGAGAAACTTTTCGCACAAGGCAAGGCTTACTATTGCGATTTAACGACTGAAGATATTCAAAAGCGTGCCAAAGAATCCGGTAAGCAATCTGAGCGCCAAGGTTATGACGGTTATTCGCGTGACCGTGGTCTTGGGCCTGGACCTGGCCATGTTTTACGGTTTCGCGTGCCGTCGGGTTCAACGATCGTTCAAGACCAAGTGCGGGGCAGTGTCGAATTTGATAACGCAACTATTGAAGACTTTGTTCTGTTGCGCAGTAACGGCTCGCCAGTATTTCTGATTGCCAATGTCGTTGATGACATCAATCAGGGCATCACCCATGTGGTGCGTGCCGAAGAGCACTTGCCGAATGCGCCAAAGCAGCAAATGATTTGGGATGCGCTGGGATCAACGCCGCCGAGTTGGGCCCATGTGCCCGTGCTTGTTAATGAGCAGCGAAAGAAGCTTTCAAAGCGTCGAGACAAAGTTGCAGTTGAGCAATATCGCGAAGAAGGAATATTGGCCGATGCGATGAAAAACTATTTGATGACACTGGGTTGGGCGCCAACAGGTGACACCGAGATCGTGCCATTTCAAAAAATAGTTGACGAGTTTGCACTTGGCAGCGTAAATCACTCGCCAGCATTTTTTGACATCGTCAAAATGCAGTCGTTTAATGCAGAATATATTCGGGCGATGCCGGTTGAAGAGTTTATTGCAGCCTGTGAAGTTTGGCTAACTGGCGAGCGTGCACCTTGGAAGCAAGCAAATTATGACGCGAAAGTTTTTGCCGAAATTGCGCCGTTGGTTCAGACGCGAGTGCAGTTGCTGCAAGATGTGCCGAGCATGGTTGATTTCTTGTTCTGTGAGATGCCAGCAATTGACGATGCTGCGTATGCCAAGGCATTTGCCGCAGACTGGGCTGCGCCGACGCTTCTCGCAATTCGCGAGGATTTCAAAAATTGCGAATGGAAAGCCGACTCGCTGAAAGCAGTAGTCGAAAAAATTGGCGAAGAGAACTCGTTGAAACTCGGAAAACTGCAGGCGCCGTTGCGAGTCGCGGTTACGGGTCGCAGTGTTGGTCCACCACTTTTTGAACCAATTGAGTTGCTTGGCCGTGATGCAACTATCAAGCGTATTGATGCTGTTTTGGCAAAGAAAGTTTCTTAAAACAAATCTAGTTATGAACTTTCGCCGAGTTGTTAAACCTCTCGGTCTATTTTTGGTTTGTTGTAGTTTTTATTTTTTGGTCACGCTTTTTCAAGTTTGGAATGTCGGTCGCAGTGATCAGCAACAACCTGTTGATGCAATTGTCGTGTTGGGCGCGGCACAATACGACGGTCGTCCTTCGCCCCAATTGCAGGCGCGCCTTGACCACGCCTATAACTTATGGAATTTAAATTTGGCCTCGTACATTGTGGTCACGGGCGGCAAGCAGACTGGTGACCGTTTCACAGAGGCGCAGGCTGGAAGAAAGTTTTTCACTTCACTTGGTGTTGAACGCGACTTGATTATTCAAGAGAACTTAGGCCGATCGACTTATGAGACACTCGTTGAAGTTTCGCGAATTGCCGAAAATGTCGGGATGAAACGCATTTTGATTGTCAGCGATCCATTTCATGAACTTCGAGCCAAATTGATTGCACAAGAGGTTGGGCTAGTTGCATTTGTTTCGCCGACTCGGTCTGGTGTCGTGCATGGATCGACGGCGGTTAAGCGCAATATTCAAGAGGCGATCGGAGTTGCTGTTGGTCGTATTGTCGGATTTCGGCGCGTAGATTCGTGGGTTAATTAGCGGGTTTGTTATTGGGCTATTCAGCAGTACGAAAATTAAGTCACCAAGAAAAAGCGATAACCTAAAACGACGCTCTCTGGGGAGTGGTGTAACTGGCAACACAGCAGATTCTGGTTCTGTTATTCAGGGTTCGATTCCTTGCTCCCCAACTTGATGATT
>CAMCZA010000083.1 GCA_945885515.1 Ferrithrix thermotolerans DSM 19514
AAGAACACCACGCACAGCATCTAATGCTTTTGCCCTAGTGGCTTGACGAAATACGAAGTCTGAGGCGTTTGAATCATTTTTAAATGTCTTGCGAACATGATCGGTGACCGTGTCGACCATTGTTGAATACGAATCAAACATTCTGTCCATGTCACCGACATAGCGAGTTCCGAACGGACCATTGAGAATATCTGCATCGCGGTAAAACCTGTATCTACCGCCAAGCCGCGCGTCGTAATTGATGTATCTTGTGCTCTGTTCGAGGTAACTCATCAATCGGCCGCGTTCAAGAATCTTGGTCAACAAGTTCGAGGCTTGCTCACAAGCCAAATGCACACCACCAAGTTGAGCGACACTGTCGTCTCCGTATTCAACGAAGACTTTTTCATACAAGTCTTCAGCCCGCTCGAGACCAATCGTTGCGTCAACTGTTTGATCTCCGCTTAAATCCAAATCAGAAACAAACTCATCTAGAAATAGTCGGCGCAAACTCTTAGCGCTTCGGCTGTATCGAGCAAAAAGCGCACCTTTTACGACTTCTGGTAAATTGACTAGCGCAAAAACTGGACCATCAAGATTCGTGAAGTATCGACGCAGGACATCCTGCTCGACATCACTAAATTGTTCGGGCACATATACGGTCACGGGCGCTTATCTTACGATTACTTCTAGTTACAAGTCGGGATTGTCGTTTTGCTTGATTACAACGCAATAAACCACCTAATAATCACTTCAAAACGAAGTCTGATAGTCGTTTACAGCACGCCCTGTGGCACTTCGCCTGCGCCAAAAGCCTGGCGAACTTTAGTTTGCAATGTAGGCGAAAGCCACATATCAATTGCTGTCATTGCCATGATCTTTGCGCCATCGATCACCGCTTTATCGGCATCCTTGCTTGCGGTGAATTCGGCAAACTGTGCGCTATGCAGTGACACGCCTTGAGGTGCAACCTGAAGCATTGGGTGAATTGATGGCACCAAATAACTTAGGTTGCCCATATCGGTTGATCCCCCACCAGTACCTGGCAAGACATCAGTCGTCAAGTCGCGTCCCATCTGCGCCGAATTTTGCACATAGCTAGTGAGCAATGGCAAATTGTCAACCAAATCAGCGTAAGTGTTTTTCTGCCAATCGAAACTAATTGTGCAATCAGCAGCAACAGCACCGGCCTCCAAACATTTTGCTATTCGTTGTTTGAGTGGCTGCAAAGATTCAATGGTGTCTGATCGAACATACCAATCCATTTCTGCTTCGCGAGGCACGATATTTGGTTTCTCGCCTGCTTTTGTAAAAATTCCATGCACGCGCTCGGTTGGCCGAATGTGTTGACGCAATGCGGCAACGTTCATATAACCAAGAACTGCTGCGTCGAGCGCGTTCTTGCCTCTGTCCGGTGAAACAGCAGCGTGTGCCGCGAGCCCTTCAAAGCGCACAAAAAGTTGTTGAATTGCAATCGCATTCATTCGAGCCAAATCTTGATCAGACGGATGAATCATCATTGCGGCATCAATATTTTTGAACGCACCCTTTCGAGCCATTTCAACTTTGCCACCACCACCCTCTTCGGCTGGGGTACCCATGAGTCGCAACTTGCCACCACAAAGTTCGACAACCGTGCTCAACGCGACCCCAGCACCCAACCCGGCGGCTGCGATTATGTTGTGACCACAGGCGTGACCAATGCCTGGCAATGCGTCGTATTCACAAAGCACCGCAACCGTAGGTCCGTCGCCTCCGTTGACCGAGACATCAAATGCTGTCTCTAATTGATACGCACCACGATCAACTTTCAGTTTTGAGTCAGAAATATATTGAGTGAGCGTGTCATGGGCGAAATGTTCTTCAAAATTCAATTCGGGATGTTTGTGAATCTGATGACTGATCTCGATCAGATCTGATGCGCGCCGATCAATATCTTGACACACTTGTTTTTTCATCTCTACAACATCGATTTTGCTCATATGCCAAGCGTAATCACTACCAGTGCAATGTTAAAGCGTCAGATAGCACGGTTATTTCGCAGTTTTTGACCGACCGTATCACTTGATCATCAAAATATAAATCTATCCTTTTTTTTGAATCTAATGAACCATCAAAAACATATTTCGTTATTTGGCTCGTCTTGATATCAGGGTGTGGAAGGTGTGTGCCCAGGCGCAATCGCCTGTATGCGAACAAGCGTTGTGAGAGTTTCATTTGCCGGGCAACAGTTATCAAATTCAACTTTCCGTCATTCGGATGAGCGCGGGTTGCAAAATCAAGGTTGCCAATAAAACTTGTATTGAAAACTCCCGTCAATTCACCTCGCCACCATGAGTTTCTCAGAATTGCATAGCCGAGAGAAAAAACACGATCTTTATTCGTCGCATAATCTTGATATTCAATTGCGATCAAATCAAATCGTGTCGCCAGCATCTTCGGCGAATTTAAAACGGCACCTTGCTTGCCAACTGCTCTGGCGATATTTGACTTTATTATCGCAATCGGTGGCACAGGCTCGTTCGCGGCAAAAGCCCGACTAATTAACTGTGAAGCATCTCGATCGGTCTGGCAGATCACAAGATCATCCGGAGGTGATACTTCGACACCCCAGTTGGTGTTCTTACTTATCGTCATTGCAACACTGATCCCTGCGAGGCTGCAACCACTCCGCGCATCAATGCCTGACTTGCGGCTTGTGCCGTCTCACGAGTTTGGGGTGTTGATGCGACCAACGAAATCTGTCGAAGCAAGTCGATGAGTTGCTTCATTGTGCGTACGAAATCGCCCGCAGTTAAGTCTTCATCCAAGATGTCGATCAATTCGTCACCACTGGCCCATGCAAATGTCACATCCATTAGCCCTGCGTCGAGCGAGCGATGCGCACTCAGCCCAGAACTTTCTTCATCTTTTGCGATTTGGTTACTTAAAGTTTGTAATTGTTTCCATTTAGATTGCAGGTTCGCAGGAATATTTGGCCGAGGCGGCTCTTCGGCGCGCCGAAACTCGTATACGAAAGTGCTAAGCAACGAGGCGAACTGTGCGGCATCCAAACCGTCGAATATGCCATCCGCAAGTGCCTCGGCAACTACCAAATCTAATTCGTGAAATATTTTCGCCAGCGAGCGACCTTGATCGGTAAGCGACCATGCAGACACATATCCACGACGCTCCATTAATTTCACTAAATCATCAAATCGAGCACTCACAGATTGCACTGATTTATTGATTCGAGATTCAAGTTGGGCCAACTCACCATCAATCCGATCTGCAGACTTTGCAGCGATCAAACGACGACGTAGTTCTGGGTCCTGTGCAACCGCATGCGAATTGTCAGTGCTGGTAGTCACTTTTTTGGTTGTATATGATTTGTTGGGTTTCGTTCGCATCACTCGTAATGCAACTTCTTTAATAAACTTCGGACTAGTAAATGCAAACGAATCAGGAAGAACAACATGCCCCTGCTTAATTGGTGGTGAATCAAAGTCACCAGCTTGCAACTGAAGTACGGCCCGTGTTGCAGTAATCAAAGTTAGTTTGGTTCCATTGACGCGCTGCGCAGTTGCAATGATTGCCGCTTTGGTTTCTCGTCCTGATTTGAGTACCAGAATCAAATCACCAACTTTTAAGACTTCAATCGCCTCAATCACTTGCCTAGTGTCCGGGCGAATATCAAATGCATTGCGATACGCGTCAATGTCTCCAAAGGGACTTCGTGCTTGGTCGCGCAGCCGGTCTCGCTCTTTGCTTCGTTTCGATATTCGTGCTTGCAATTCAACGACATCTCGCCCGCTCTGAAACTGGGCAAACGAAAGATTCAAAAGATGATGTGCCTCTTGGCGTGAATGGGTCTGGATCAAGTTCGCCGCCATGTTGTACGTCGGTCTAAATGCAGATGTCAATCTAAAAGACCTGCTCACGGCAAGGGCTGCAACCTGATCAAATTTCACAAACGGGTTGTAAGTGACCAGGGCATGTCCAACGGTGTCGATACCGCGACGACCCGCTCTGCCGGTTAATTGCGTATATTCGGAGGCCTTCAATGGTTGGTGGTGCTCTCCGGTAAATTTTGTGAGTTTGTCAATCACCACGGCTCGGGCAGGCATGTTCAATCCAACTGCAAGTGTCTCGGTGGCGAAAACAAGACGAACCAAACCACGAATGAAACATTCTTCGACGATCTCTTTAAACGCAGGCACGAGTCCTGCATGATGAGCACCAACACCCGCCTCAAGTTGATTGGCAAATTTTGAAAAGCCGAGAGCGGCCAAATCATCGTCGCTAAAGTTTGCAACACGCAAGTCAATAATTTGAGCGATTTCTTTACGCTGTTCGGGTGTGGTTAGTCGAATTCCTGCGCGAATACACGACTCGGCACCTTCATCGCATTGATTTCTACTGAAAATAAATACAATTGCCGGCAGCAAATCTTGTCGCTCCAGTAAATCGGCGACTTCTACTCGAGACGGCGTGAAAAGTCGCGAGCGTTTGGCTGCTGGCTTGCTACGACGGTCCTGTCGATTTTGATGCTGTCCCGAGCGATAGTTGTTTTGCCGCGAACTTTCGCTCGCATGTTGCTCCAACCGGGTTACCTCGGGATTTGGTTGACCGTTTGTAATCGTTTCATACATTGATACCTGATGAGTAGCGGCATCACCAACAACGAAATGATTGATTAACTCGACTGGTCTCTTCTCTTCAACAATTGGGACAGTTTGGCCCCGCACGGTGCTGAGCCACTCGGTAACCTCGGTCGCATTTGACACTGTGGCCGAAAGGCAGACAAGTTGCACGGTTGGATCAAGGTGGATGATTACTTCTTCCCAGACCGGGCCACGATAAGCATCCTGCAAAAAATGAACCTCATCCAACACAACTACCCCGAGTCGAGTTAAAGCATCAGACCGCGCGTAGATCATGTTGCGCAATACTTCGGTAGTCATCACCAATATCGGTGCGTTGGTGTTGATGCTGTTGTCACCCGTCAACAAGCCGACATCGTTTTTTCCGTAGTGGGCGACCAAATCGTTAAATTTTTGGTTTGACAGTGCTTTTATTGGCGCTGTATAAAACGCCCGCTGATTCTGCTGACGCGCGGCTTCAATTGCGTACTCGGCGATCAACGTTTTACCCGAACCGGTTGGTGCTGCGACTAATACTGAGTTCCCCGCATCGAGTGCATCGATTGCATCCAATTGAAATTGATCAAGTGCAAAGTTGTAGCGAGCAATTATTGAATCTCGACTCGGCCTTGTCATTATTTGAGCGACTTAATTTGAGGCGACACCTCGTCGACGAATGGCGACGAAACCGATAAAAATTGCAATGAAATACATAACCGTCAACGGCAAACCAAGTGCCAACAGGGTAAATGGATCACCGCTAGGCGTGATGATGGCTGCCATGAAAAAAATAATGACGATCGCATAGCGCCACTGTTTAATTAGCGTGCGTGGGGTCAATACTCCAACTAGTTGAAGAAACACGATTAACAACGGAGACAAAAATCCGATGCCGAATGCCAGAACCATGAGTGTGACGAGACTGATGTATTTTGTGATTTGAAAAGCCTGGTTGACTTCGGTGCCGGACCATGAAATCAAAAACTGCAATGCTTTTGAAAGCGTCCAATATGCAATTGAACAGCCGAGACCAAACAAAAACACTGCTGATGCAATGAACGGAACCGTATATTGTTTTTCTTTTTTATTTAAAGCAGGGACGATAAATCTCCAAAGTTGCCACAGCAATACTGGCAAAGCCAAAATCAAGCCTCCGTATCCTGCAATTTTCATACGGGCCGACAAGCCGTCAAGAGGGCCTAGAGCAAACAGAGAACCATCGCAGTTGAAATCAGGACGGTTCGCACAAAGATCTCGATATGGCTTTGTCAAGAACCGTAAAACAGGGTCATAAAACGCCAGTACTCCGGCTGCACCGAGTGCAATCGCCAAAATTGATCTCACCAGTCGCATCCGCAACTCGGCAAGGTGCCCAATCAGCGACATTGAACTCTGTCCGTCAGTATTCGTGATATCAGATCTCTTCGCCATAGCTAACCTTTCGATTTCATTGGCCGGACCTTTTTTGCAACGGATTTCTTCGTTGGTTTTTTGGGTACTTTCTTAGCAGGCTTCTTAGCAGGTTTCTTTGCAGGCAGTTTCTTTGACTTTGCTTTTTGTGATCCCTGGTTGTCGCTGATTACGAAGTGCTCATCGGCGACATTTTCTAAAATCTTGACTTCGCCCTGTTTGGCCATCTCGTCTGTGCGCTCTTGGGCAATCCTCGCAGACGCCGCGATTCCTGCTGCAATTTCGGCTTGGTCTTGCGCCAGTGACTGGGCGTAAAGCGTTTCGTCTGAATCTTGCGCATCGGTAGGTTCGGTAGATGTCGCATCGCTCGGTTGATATGGAATGAAACTCGGCTCAACAATTTCTTTTGATGCCGATTGAAACTGGGTTGCAGTTTCAGTGAACAGAGATTTCACCGTGTTCGTAGTATTCATCATCTCCTTGAGTGGTTCATCCATTACTTTGCGAAGATCTGTTTGCACACCAGATGACATTCGCTTTAATTCGGCGTAAAGTCTGCCCATTCGTCGAATTGCATCGGGCAGTTTTTCTGGTCCCAAAACGACAAGACCAATAATCAGCAAGAACATAACTTCGCTGCCGGTCATGTTAAACATGCTCAAAGTCTAGGAGATACCTTCGCATATCATTTGAGTGTGCAACAGCGACTCCCTTCCAAATTTGTGCGACCAATTTTGTTTGCGCATCGTGGGGCCAAAGCCCACAGTCCAGAAAATACG
>CAMCZA010000084.1 GCA_945885515.1 Ferrithrix thermotolerans DSM 19514
AAACTAGAAGAGTTCGGCAACATGTATCCATGGCAACTCTCTGGTGGCATGCAACAACGCGTTGCAATTGCTCGTGCGCTGGCTGCACATCCACCACTTTTGTTGATGGACGAACCATTTGGCGCGCTTGACGAAATGACCCGTGAATACATGCAAGGAGAATTATTGCGAATCTGTGCCGAGACTTCGACCACAGTTGTATTTGTGACGCACTCGATTCCAGAGGCTGTATATCTTTCAAATCGGGTCGTTGTAATGTCGCCAAGACCAGGTCGAATATTAGAAGTAATTGACGTCAATTTGGGTTCAATGCGCAACGAACAAACGCGTGCAGCAGATGGATTCTTTCGTAGTATCACCGCCGTTCGTGAAGCATTGCGTGGAACACATGCTGAGCATGTAGCCGCAAATGCAATTCGCGGTGCAGAAGACCGCTGACCAGAAAACTCAAGATGACAACTCTTTCTCGAGCAAAAAATATTGCAGCGCCATTAATTTTTGGCGTTTCGTTTTTGGTTCTTTGGGAAGGCGTAGTCGTAGGTTTTGATCTAAAGCCATATTTTTTGGCCGCCCCGTCAAAAATTGCCGAGCAATTTTTCAAGAACACCACCAGAATTTGGGAAGCGACTGTCGTTTCGGGCAGTAATGCGCTCGTCGGACTAGTCATCGGAACAATTCTTGGTATCGCGATGAGTTTCATCCTGAGTCGATTTCGCTTCTTAAGTCAACTTGTGACACCACTAGCAATTTCATTAAATGCAATCCCGATTTTTGTACTCGTCGCCGTTCTGAATAACATGTATTCAATTACGAGTGAAATTCCGCGGCGGTTTATGGTCACGCTCGTTGTCTACTTCATTGTTCTTGTAAATGTTGCGAGGGGACTAACTCAGGTGCGTTCAATCCATGTTGAGTTAATGCGCAGTTATGCCGCAAGTGATTTGGCAATTTTGCGTAAGGTTCGGGTGCCAAATGCAATTCCATATTTATTTACAGCCCTAAAAGTTGCCGCCCCGGCTTCGGTGATTACAGCCTTTGTCAGCGAATACTTTGGTGGTTCCCAGAACGGGCTGGGCAGTCGGATCACGAGCAATATCGCAAATTCTAAGAATGCGGCAGCATGGGCCTACGTTTTGGGTGCGTGCTTACTTGGGCTAGCGTTCTACACAGTCTCCATAATTTTGGAGAACCTGACTCGCAAGGGTCAAACAAAATAACAATATATGCGGGGTAAAACCCGGGGGAGAAATAAATAAATGAAGAAACAATCATTAAAGATGGCGCTCGTTGGCGTCGCTGTGATGTCGTTGATTGCTGGCGCCTGTGGCGGTAGCGATGATGCAGCAACAGAAGAGACAACACCGGCAGCCGAAGCAGCACCTGCTGCTGAGTGCGTTACTCCAACACCTGTGAAGCTTCAGTTGCAGTGGTTCACTCAGGCACAATTCGCTGGTTATTACGCAGCACAAGATCAGGGTTTTTACACCGAGCAATGTCTTGATGTAACAATCTTGGAAGGTGCAGTAGATATTTCACCACAAACAGTTCTCGCAAACGGGGAAGCCGACTTCGCAATTTCTTGGGTTTCCAAGGCACTTGCAAGCCGTGAAGGTGGAGCAGACATTGTCAACATCGCACAGGTGTTTCAACGCTCTGGTACCTTGCAGGTTTCTTTTAAGGACAAGAACATCACTAAAGCAGCAGACTTCAAGGGCAAGAACATCGGCAACTGGGGATACGGCAACGAATTTGAAATCTTCGCTGCACTAACCGCGGCCGGTCTTGATCCAGCAAAAGATGTCAAACTGATCCAGCAACAATTCGACATGGCGGGATTGCTCGCTGGCGATATTGATGCAGCAGAGGCAATGACCTACAACGAGTACGCACAAGTTCTCGAAGCAGTCAACCCAAAGACCAATGCGCTCTACACAGCCGAAGACTTCAACGTCGTTTCGTACGAGGCTGAAGGCGTTGGAATGTTGCAAGATGCAATTTGGGCAGACGGTAAGCGTCTCTCAGATGCTGCTTACGTTGACACAGCGACAAAGTTTGTTGCGGCTTCGCTTCAAGGTTGGGCATTCTGCCGCGACAACACATCGGCTTGCCGTGACATTGTTGTGTCAAAGGGATCCAAGCTTGGTGCAAGTCATCAATTGTGGCAAATGAACGAAGTTAACAAGTTGATCTGGCCAGCCGCAGGCGGCGCCGGAATGATCGACGCAGCAGCATGGGAGCGCACAGCGGGTCTTTCGCAAACAGCGAAGAATCTCGAAGGTGGAACCGTGTTGACCAAAGCTCCAGATGCCGGTGCATACACCAATGACATCGTTACTGCAGCACTTGCGTTGCTTAACGCTAAAGGTGTTGACACGACAGGTTCGGCATACATGCCAGAGACTGTTGTACTCACCGAAGGTGGAAACTGAGTTAATTAACTATTTAATTAATTTAAAACTGGCGGGTCGCTTCGGCGGCCCGCCTTTTTTATTTGCTTAGTTTTATATCGTCAAGATTTAGATATACGGACAATGACGACAGTTGTTCAAACAGCAATAGCCGCGTGCTTTGAGTGTGGCTGCAGTGATCACAAATAGCGAGCTAATCGGGTCGATGTATCCATCCAAACCGCGAGCTAACGCATCTGCGTGTGCTGAGATGATCGTTTCATAGCCAGGACTATCTGGGGACAGACGCGATTCATTGGGTTCGGTCAGCGACCGATTTGCGAGTTTAGTGATTTTATTTTCGTTAGTCATGTAGCAAATCAGTCATTTCAATGTTGTGAAAAATTTTCGCAAGTTGTTCAACGCCGTCGGCAATTGACGGCGCAGGTCGCGCAAAAAATCGGTCTGCGTTGACGCACGCTGTTTGCCATTTTGGATCAAACTCGTGTGCCAGCGCAGAGGCTTCTTTCGCGGCTCGAACTTCATCAAATCCACATGGAGCAAAGACGACAATGTCTGGTCGAGCTTCGCGCACTGCCTGCCATGTCGTGGTTGTCGACGCCACGCCAGGTTTACCAAGTACTTCAATTCCGCCAGCAGCCTCAACCATTTCGGGTATCCAGTGCCCACTTGCAAAAGGTGGATCAAGCCACTCTGCGATGAACACTCGCGGACGCTTCTTTCCGGCAACAGCTTTACGGACATTTTCAATTCGCATCAGCATTTGTTTTGCAACTTGCGCGCCTTGCGATGCAACCCCAAGAGCATTAGCCAGAGTGACCACAGATTCGGCAACTTCTTTGATCGTGTGAGGGTCAAGTGAAATCACTTGCGCCCCTACATCGCAGACATCGTCACTTGAGACAGCGCAGACCCGACATAGATCTTGTGTAATGATCACATCGGGCGCCAACTGACGCAACATCTCTTCGTCAATTGCGTAAAGTTGCTCACCGTTGTTCATCGCGGTTCGCACTTGTGCATCAATTGCTGGCCCCGAAAGAGCAAGCGAATCAACGCGGCTGAGCGAAACAATTGGCAGATTCATTGAGGCTGTTGGCCAGTTGCATTCGCAAGAACGACCCACAAGTTGGTCAATTAATCCAAGGTCACCAATTATTTCGGTTGCACTAGGAAGAAGTGAGACAATGCGCATGGCAACTTTGTAAATTAAATTTTAATTAGTGTCAGTTTTTGCAGTGCTTATCGGCGAGATCAAGAACCTCGTCAATGATTGCAAGACCAGCTTTTACATCTTCAACAGGCGTATTGCACGGTGGCACAATATGCATCCGATTGAAGTGCGTAAACGGCCAAAGATTGCGCTCTTTGCATGCCGCAACGAGTTCAAGCATTGGCTTTGCATCTGCGCCGGCTGCATTGAACGGCACAAGTGGCTCGCGGGTTTCACGATTCTTAACTAGTTCGATTGCCCAGAACACTCCGAGCCCGCGAACATCGCCGACGCTTGGATGCTTTGCCTTGATTTTTTCAAGTTCCGGGCCGATGACATCTTTTCCAAGCATTCGTGCGTGCTCAACAATTTTTTCTTCTTTGAAAATATTGATCGACGCAACTGCGGCCGCACATGCGAGTGGATGACCGCTATATGTCAGTCCACCAGGAAACACGCGATCTTTAAAGGTGTCGGCAATCTTTTGGCTAATGACGACTCCACCGAGCGGAAGATACCCAGAGTTGACACCTTTGGCGAAGCAAATTAGATCTGGTGTTACTTTCCATTTATTGACTGCGAACCATTCGCCGCAACGACCAAAACCTGCCATCACTTCATCGCACATCATCACAATTCCGTGTTTGGTGCACAAATCGCGGACACCTTGCAGATAGCCATCTGGCGGAACCAAAATACCGTTCGTTCCGACAACAGTTTCAAGTGCGATCATTGCGACTGTTTGCGGTCCCTCAACCATCAACACACTTTCAAGGTGTTCAAGTGCTCGCTCACACTCTTGTTTGTCACTCGTTGAGTGAAACGCCGAGCGGTATGGGTATGGTCCCCAAAACTTCACGGCGCCAGACGCACCGGTTTCGTTCGCCCAGCGTCGTGGGTCACCAGTTAATGCAATCGCGCCTGATGTTGAGCCATGGTACGAACGATATGTTGTGAGAACTTTGTGACGACCCGTGTGCAGTTTCGCCATGCGAGTGGCATATTCGGCAGCCTCCGCACCGCCATTGGTGAAAAACACCATATTCAAATCACCAGGTGCGACTTCGGCAATTAGGCGCGCCGCTTCGCTGCGGGAAGCATTGGCAAAAGGCGGGGCAACTGTGCAAAGTATTCCGGCCTGTTCTTGAATTGCTGCAACCAATTTTGGATGCTGATGCCCAATATTTAAATTAACTAATTGACTTGAAAAGTCGAGATACTTTTTTCCTGTTGAGTCCCAGAAATATGAACCTTCACCACCTGTGATTTCGGTTGGATTGAGTGTTCCTTGTGCGGACCACGAATGAAACACGTGGGCACGATCGTCTAAGTAGGCCTGGGTCTTGGTGGCTTCAATTGTCATCTCAACAGCCTAATTCGGGGAGATATACAAAAAGTTAACCAAATACGAAAAAGCCATACTCCCGAAACATTTCATGGACTTTCTTGAAACATTGGTCTTCTATATTGTCGGCAGTCACAGCGTCGTGCACGTGTTCTTTGAACACGGTTTGTTCAATTGTTCAACACTATAGAAACGAGGAGTAATGAATTCAGATGTGACGGTGCTAGGAGCGCAAGTTTCGCTGCTGTGGGTGGTGATTGGTGCGGCTTTGGTGATTTTTATGCAGGCCGGCTTTGCGTTGGTCGAAACAGGATTTTGTCGAGCCAAACATGCGGCACACGTTGTCAGCACAAACTTTGCAATTTTCGGCTTGGGATTTGTGTCGTTTTTCTTTGTTGGGTTTCCGCTGGCGTTCGGTGGTTTCACTGCTTCGGCAATGGGATTAGATGTACCAGTTGGCGAAGCACTGATCGGATCAGGTAATTGGGTTTTTGCGTGGGGTGGTGGTTGGGCATTGACTGGTCCCAACGTGACACCAGCACTACTTGGTTTGTTTTTGTATATGGCCGCATTCATGGATACAACCGCGACGATTCCAACAGGGTCGATGGCTGAGCGTTGGAGATGGAACAGTTTTATTTGGTGGGGACTTTTCTGTGGAGCAGTTTATTATCCACTAATTGCGGCGTGGACTTGGGGCGGCGGATGGCTTTCGAAAACTTGGGCAACGATGTCGCTTGGTGCTGGTTATGTTGACTTTGCGGGCTCGGGAGTTGTGCACTTGGTTGGTGGTGTGGCTGCTTTGACCGGGGCAATGGTTCTTGGTCCGCGAATCGGAAAGTTTTCACCAGAGGGTAAATCGTTGCCGATGCCTGGTCACCACTTACCAATGGCGATGCTCGGAACTTTCATTTTGTTGTTCGGCTGGTTCGGCTTCAATGCAGCATCAACTCTTTCGGTAACCGACGTGCAGTTTGCAACCGTGGCGACGAACACTGCACTCTCAGGTGCATTCGGCGCGGTTGCTTCAATGTTTTGGATCACACGTCGAACAGGAAAGCCAAATCCAGCGATGATGATCAACGGCATGCTCGCTGGTCTCGTGGCGATCACAGCGCCATGTGCATTTGTTTCACCGTGGGCTGCAGCCGTAATTGGTTCAATCGCAGCAATACTTGTAATCGAATCGACTATTTTTGTGGACGAGCGGTTGCGAATTGACGACCCTTGCGGTGCAATCAGCGTGCACGGAGTCTGTGGAATGTTTGGAGTGTTAGCCGTTGGAATTTTTGCCAATGGTTCATACGGCGCAGGTTGGAACGGTTCTGATTCAACTGGTGTTGCAGGAATCATCGAAGGTAATTGGGGACAATTAAGTGCGCAAGCTTTGGGTGCCGCAACGATCCTGGTTGTTAACTTCACTTTGTCTTATGGTTTCTTTTCACTTCAGAATCGTTTCACCAAGGGTGGTATTCGTCCGACTGCAGCTGATGAAATCGCAGGGCTAGATAGCGAGATGGGCGTTTCGGCTTACACCGAATTTGAACTGATTCGTCACAAAGACTGAATCTCGCAAAGAACTAATCAACTTGGCTGGGCGCACAACACGCCCAGCCAAGTTGCTATTTACAAATATTGGTGAGGGTGCCGAGGTTTTGAATTGTTGTTTCAATCATGTCACCAGCACGCAGGAACCTCTGGGGTGTTCGGCCTTTGCCGACACCCGAGGGTGTTCCGGTGTAAATAACGTCGCCCGAAAATAATTCGCAGATGGTGGACAAATATCCAATGA
>CAMCZA010000085.1 GCA_945885515.1 Ferrithrix thermotolerans DSM 19514
TGACCTGGGTTCATATTCGACGGGATAAAAGCATTTCTTTGGCTGAATTTCTGGGCATGGGTGGCGCAATTGGATTTGGTCTCGCAATATTATCTAGTCAGTTCTTTCGCACGGTTTTGCCCCAGGCAGTCGCATGGGTCATATTGCCCGCAATAGCTTTCGCTCTTTGTCAGATTCAAGGCTTAAAGTCGATCAAAGATGCCGCGATAAGCGTTGACTACGACGCTGACATCGCAATCATTTTTGCAGCAACATTAATTGCTGTTAGTACTTCTTGGTACTGGTTGATCAGCACAGCAGTGGCCGTTCTTTTATGGACGATAGTTTTTCGCACATCTAAAACTTTGAAATCAAATAATGCCGTGAGATCTAAGGCACTAGTCCCACTGATAGTTGTGACATTTTTCGTCTCAGCGCGTGCATTGATTCATATTTCATCACTTGATCGAATTCGGCATCCCCTTTGGTGGAACTTGCGATATGGAATCATGCAGGACCCAGACAAAATTTTTTACGAATCAATGGTTAAATCAACAAGTTTGTTGGGCAACAAAGGCAATATATTTTTTAATGGTCTTGACTTTTACTATCACTGGTTTGCCTATGCATGGGAGAGTACCCTCGGTTCGCTGACCGAGACCCAACCATTTGCAATAACTGCAATTGCGGGCCCAGTTCTTGTACTGATGGCCTTATTTTGTCTCGTGAGCACGATTGCTAAAAGAATTTCGCTTAATGCATTCAGTGGTCCGGCTGCAGTCTTAGTTGTAGCGATGATGTGTGCTGGTCCAATACCGTTCTTGCGTGTTTTACATCCGTATTCGTTCTCTTTTAATTTCAGTCTCATATTCTTGTTTGCATTTTTAGTCGTATTGTTTACGCACGCCGAAATTAGCACCACCCAACTGTTTCTTACTTCGTTCATTATTTGTATTTGTCTGTTCGGGAGCAAAGTTTCTTTCGTCCCGATAATAATTTTTGGCACATTTTTTAACTTTTTGTGGTCCTTGAAAACCAGTAGAAATTTAGCGCAGTCAGCAGTTGTTTTGGGCGCAGCGATGTCAGCTACTGTCACATGTTTTTTGTCTATGTATACCTTTGGCAGTAAATCCGGATCACAATATCGCTTCTCTTTTGCCGACTTTTTGTGGCAAAAAGCGAACATTGAACAAGGGCTTCCTGTTTATGTAATTTTGATTTCGTTTGTCTTCGTCGTAATGATTCTCGTGCTCCCTACGGTTGGAACATTGTTATTGAAGAATACGTTTTCAGACAACCAACAAATTGGAGTCATTGTTGCCGTCGTGGGTGGTATTTCGGGATTGATTTTTGGTTTTTTTCTTTCAGATCTTTTCGAATCTAATGCCTATTTCATTCAGGCTGGATTAGCACTGTTAGTCCCGATATCTGTGGCCTCGGCCACGCATGAACTCAGCATTAATGGTTTGCGTGCAAAGATAGTTTTCGCTGTAGCGCTAGTACTTTGCTTGGAAGGTGCTCGATTATGGCCACGAACATATCGCGGAATAACGGGCGAAGGTTTAAGTCCGTTTATTAAGACTTCGTTGGCGATGGGGATACCAGTGTTGATTCCGTTTCTATGCGTCTTGATCGTGCGGTTTTTGCCAAAGTCCTACTTGAGTGTTAAGTCGACGCAACTTTTGGCAGTTCTGATGATCGTTTCATCAGCAGGGTCTTATTACGCCAACGCTGGTGACTTTTCAAATAAAGGTGTTTGGGCAGCTGAAAATGTACGGTTCGAAAATGCCGATGTGATCAGTGGATCAATGGCTTATAGAAATTTGTTGTTGTGGTTGCGGCAAAACTCTCTTTCCTCCGATCTCGTAGCAACGAATAGGTACTGCTCGATATCTACAGAATTTCCTCCGAATTGTCTGGCGCGGTGGAGTTTGACCTCAGCGATTGGCGGAAGACAAATGCTCAATGAGGGAGTTTGGACAATAGCTACTATTTCTGGTCTTGAGTCAGAGTTAGAAACGCGTGCTGACCTTGTCGATAGTTTCGTTGATGAACCTTCTGAGCAGAGTCGCTCAGCATTGCTTGATTATGGGGTTCGTTGGGTAGTTGCCGACTATGCAGTAACGAAGAAACGAAGTTGGGGAGAGTTCGCTGAAGTTCGTTTCGTAAATAAAGCGGGGGCAATTCTCGAACTCGCGCCTTAGATAACGTAGTGCAGGTTTAAGGATGCAAGCCTCGCATGCGGTGAGAGTCAGCAATAGTTTTCACCCCAAGGACTGACGCTGCAAGTCGATAGGGGAGTTTCTTTTCAATTGAAAAAGTGTGCAAACGATTGAAGGCTCCTTGCATCAACGAAATTACCTTTTCATTTACCTCATCTTCGTCCCAACTTAAATGTGCAAAGTTTTGACATTGTTCCAAATAGCTGCAGGTAACACCACCAGCATTTGCATAAACATCTGGCACGACGATGATGTTGCGACTTTGCAAAACTTCGTCAGCCTTAGGTGTCAATGGTCCGTTCGCCCCCTCGACAACTAGTCGAGCCTTGATCTCGTTGGCGATTTGTTCGTCAACGGCATCACCGAGAGCGCAAGGCATGAGAAAGTCGCAGTCGGCGGCAAAAATTTTAGAAGCCCCTTCAAGCCCTTTCCCAATCAAGTCACCAGCGTCAGTTTCTGTCACACTTTTGGCACCTTCACGAATTTTTTGATCAACAGATGTGATGTCTATTCCGTTTGAATTATGAATTGAACCACCAACGTCGGCGAGGGCAACGATTTTCGCGCCACGCGCATGAGCCAATCTCGCTGCCCAAGCTCCAACTTGGCCGAATCCTTGAATCGCAATTCGCGAGCCGTTGAGCGATAGCCCAATCTTTTCTCCAGCAAGCGCTGCGGCTTCGACAACGCCTCGACCAGTGGCCGATTCGCGGCCCAGAGATCCACCTAGTTCAATCGGTTTACCAGTTACAACCCCCGGCACGATATGCCCAACACTGGCTGAGTATTGGTCAAGAATCCACGCCATTACTTGCGAATTCGTGCCGACATCTGGCGCCGGTACATCTTTGTCAGGTCCAAGAAATGGTATTAGTTCTGAAATATATCGGCGCGTAATTCTTTCAAGTTCTGCCAATGACATTGTTTTGGGATCAATTGCAATGCCACCTTTGGCGCCGCCGAGCGGCAGATTCATGATTGCTGTTTTCAGCGACATGCCAATTGCAAGTGCTACTACTTCGTCGCGAGTCACTCCAGGGTGGTAACGAACTCCACCTTTGGCTGGGCCCCGAGTCGTGTTGTGATGCACTCGCCAACCGACAAGGTGATCACGATTTCCATTATCGCGTCGAAACGGAATCGAAACTTCAAGAACGCGACGTGGAGCGATAATAGTTTCAATCAAACCGTCCTCAAGCCCAAGCCATTCTCCAGCCTGACGCATGCGTAACTCTGCTGACTCAAGAGATAATTCTTTGGCAATGTTATTGATAGTCATAAACCAAAGCCTGCCACATCATCTTGCTGCAGGTATCAAAATTCGTTAAAACCTTAATTAATTAACGGGACGAAGTCGTGGCCATTTCCCGATTTTGCTCAGCGTTTCGAGTGTGGTTCCCATATCGTGGGGTTCTACTGGGTGACTGATTAGATATCCCTGTGCCTGGCTGCATTGCAAGTCACCAAGAGCGTGCAATTGTTGCACTGTTTCTACACCTTCGGCAACTACATCTAAGCCGAGTGATTCAGCCATTACGATGATTGTTTTGACAAGAGTTCGAGCGCTGTTATCAGTCGCCAAACTATTTACGAAAGATTTGTCAATTTTTAGTCGATGAATTGGAAATCGTTGTAGAAAAGACAAAGACGAATAGCCTGTACCAAAGTCGTCAATCGCAATTCGTACACCAAGTGATGACAACTCTCGGAGAGTTTTTAGTGCTTGCTCCGGCTGAGTAATCATCATGCTTTCTGTGACTTCAAGCCATAGTTGATCGGCAGGCATACTTGACCGCATTAGGGCCTCGTTGACGACGGCAACGAAATTTGGGTCATGTAATTGTCGGGATGAGACGTTCACCGACATAGTTGCATCACGTGCACAAATTCCTTCGTTGATCCAATTTCGCAGATGTATTAGTGCCTCGAGAAGCGCCCAACCGCCAATCGGAACAATTATTCCTGTCTCTTCAGCAATCGGAATAAACTCGGAGGGCGGAATTACTGTTCCGTCTTGGGTTGTCCAGCGCATCAATGCTTCAAATCCAGTCACATCACCCAAGTCAATGTCAATTATTGGTTGATGCACAAGTCGTAACTCGCGGCGTTCAAGCGCACGATAAAGCGCCGTCTCGGTCGCCAATCGTTGCTTTGCGCGCTGATGCATTGACTCATCAAAAACTGCAACACAGTTTCGCCCGGCATCTTTTGCCCAATATTTAGCGGTGTCAGCATTGCTCAAAAGATCTGCACTTGATCTGGTTTGATCGGGACGGTATGTGGCTACTCCGATGCTCGCTGAAACTAGTACGTCGCCGTGACTCAATTTAAATGGTGCAAGCAATAAAGCGAGAATTCGGTCTGCTAAAACGACCGATTCGATTGCAGTCTTAGTTTTCGTATCAAGAATCACGAATTCATCCCTGAAAAGTCTGCCGACTAACACACCATCACTCATTGATGTTTTGATGCGTTGGGCAATTGCAATTAGCAATTCGTCGCCTATCGAATGTCCGTGGCTCTCATTAATATTTTTAAATCGATCAATATCGATGACACAGATTGTTGGCGTGCACCCTGTTGCGGCAGAAACATCAATCGCAACAGCTAGTTTTTCGAGAATAAGGGAGCGATTTGCGAGTTTGGTGAGTTCGTCAATTTGACTAGCACTCATTAAGTCTCGTTGCAAACTCGCAAATGATCGAGTAGCGAAGAAGAGGCGAATTGTGAGAGCAGATAAAAGTATTATTAACGAAAAACTGCTGACTTGAACACCAAACGAACCTGTCTGTTGATCGCGGGTCGCTATTAGGTAAATAATCACTGCGGGGACAATTATTGCGGTAAGCAGCTTCAACTGTTTATAGGCATTCGCTTTTTGATGCAGCGCAATACTTGAAAGAAGTTTTTTTCGATATTTGGGCAGTGCAGATACAGAACTAAGTAGAACTATGAGAACTGCTGACATAACAAAAGATGCACTGCTTGTTTTCGATGGGAAATTTACGAAATCTAAAAGATCTAGCACTACGAGAGCGTTGCCGATAAACAGTGATGCCACCAGTATTGCAATAGTCCACTTAACGACACTTTGACAACCGAGATTTATTTTTAGCGTCGTTAAAACCCAAACTAGAACTACAAAAAGCAACAGGGTTAATGGATGCAGGAAGTTGAAATTGAAGAAGTCTTCAGAAGTTTGAAGATTCTGCTGCAAAACTCCACTCCACAGAAAGAACCAAGTGGTGAGAGCAATTAAGAACACATCTAATAGGTATGCAATAGTGGTTTTTCTGGTATCCCAATGAATCTTGCGGAGGATCGTGATGAGTAAAGCCAGATGCATTCCTAAAAAAATCGCAGATAATACGAACTGCGTCGTGCGACTAAATTCGGTTGGAACCAACATCAAGTATGAAATTGACACCGCAAGGCAAACTATTCCAAAAATGCCAATAAATAAACGACTATCTAGCAAGAGATTGCCGTCGTTATTTTCAGACATCATAAAAACGGTACTACATAGCATTCGGTTAAAATCTCGTTTAGTGGATAGTCTTTGTATCTAGATGAGTGTTTCTGAAGCCGCAATGACGGTGGTTGTTCCGGGTTCGCATCTGATGGCTGGCATGCTTGGCGAGCGTGATGCAAATTTGCGTTTAATCGAAAAAGCATTTCCGACAACGCTGATATCTGTTCGAGGAAATGAAGTTTCGATATCAGGTCAAGAGAGTGAACTGGTTCGACGGCTATTCGAAGAACTAGGTGGGTTACTGCAAAGTGGCGAAAATCTTGATTCTGTTGTGGTGTCGCGAAGTATCGACATGGTGAGGTCAAATCAGAACCCCACTTCGGTTTTGACTGAAGACATTGTTCGTCTTAGTCAAGGGCGGCCAGTGAGAGCAAAAACTTCTGGTCAAAAGCGCTATGTAGATGCAATCCGCGAAAATGTAATCACATTTGGTCTGGGACCTGCCGGAACAGGCAAAAGTTGGCTTGCCATTGCGATGGCGGTCCAGGCTTTGCAAAGCAAGTCGGTGCAAAAGATAATTTTGACTCGGCCAGCAGTTGAAGCAGGCGAGAGACTTGGGTTTTTGCCAGGGGATCTGATGTCCAAATTAGATCCATACTTGAGACCCCTTTATGATGCGCTGCACGACATGGTTGGCGCTGAAGGAGCATTGAAACTCGCTGAGAAACAAATAGTTGAAGTGGCGCCCCTGGCGTATATGCGTGGACGAACTCTCAACAATAGTTTCATAATCCTTGACGAGGCCCAAAATGCGACTCCTGAGCAGATAAAAATGTTTCTGACGAGAATCGGCTTTGGATCAAAAGTTGTGGTAACTGGTGACACAACTCAGGTTGACATCCCCGATAATCGCAGTGGGCTGGTTGGCTTAGAGAATATTCTCCAAGGTATTGAAGGCTTGGCTTTCGTGCAC
>CAMCZA010000086.1 GCA_945885515.1 Ferrithrix thermotolerans DSM 19514
AAATATGAAACGACGGTGACGACAACTGCAACGAGAACTTCCATTTAAAACCCCTGAGTAATAGTAGTCACTTGAGTTCTAGGGCAAGAGTTAACGACTCAACGACAGGTTGGGTCATCAGGAGGAACAACACCGATTGTCTTTTGCAGCGGGTTGGCGTTGTCACCTGTTATCGGCTCAGCAATTGTTGTACTCGTGCTTGAAGGTGAAGTTGCGATTCGCTGGGCAGCAAACATCACAGTTGCATCATTTGTGGTGTGTGCCGCTACTTTTTGAGCGACCAGTGATGCTCGACCTTGAAAAATTGCAAGAATCTGTTTCATTGTCTCAGATTTTATTGATGGGATTAGAACTGATAATTCTCCGATTTGTTTCGGATAAGACTCAATTGTGTAGGTAGCAACCGTCCTTGTGTTTAAGTCGCGCATCGTTTCTGCAAGCGCGAGCATTCCGCGTGGTGTGAGTTGATCGTCGGTGATCACGTTCTTAAGTGCCGCGTTCAGCAAACTATTGGCAACCGAAAGGCTTGAAGAACCTTTATCAAGTGCTCGTTGCATTGATCTACGCAAGAAATCTTGTTGGCGACTAATTCGACCAAGGTCACCAGTTGGATCTTCAAGCCACTTTTGATTTGTCGTATCAAAATATCGATAGCCCGATCGAGAGCGAACATATGCCAGTGCCCGGTCTCCATCAAAGTTGATGCAACCTGGTTCGCCGACGCTGAAGCCAGTTTTTTTGTCGCGTGTCGGGTACAAAAATGGAACCTTTACCCCGTCGACTGCGGTGACGATTTCTTTGAAGGCACAGAAATTGACATTGACATAGTGATCAACAGAAATACCGAAGCTCTTTTCAATAGTCGCAACGAGCCTGTTTGGATCAGTGCTCTTGAACGCGGAGTTGATTCTGTTTTGTCGGGTTGTGCCAGCGATGTTGACCCATAAATCGCGCGGAAAAGAAAGAATCGCTGCTCGTTTTGAACTTGGGTCAATTCGAATGATCATGATCGTGTCACTGCGTTCGCCAAGACTCGTGCGTTCGCCGATTCCTCCCGAGGTGGGGCTCTTTAAGTCAGCGCACGAACCATTGTCTGAACCTGTCAACAGAAAATTTTTGGCGTCAAGACTTTTTTCATCAAGCACCCAATCTGTTCCGGTGGTTGATCCATCGGCAAGTTGCACGTCTTTCTGTGCATCCTCTTTTGAGTTATCTAGCGTGACTATCAGTCGTAGGTCAACACGACTATTAACCCATAGCAACGCAAAGCCTGTAATCACCAGCAAAGTGCTGACGAAAACATTTAATACCAAGACCAAGTAGTGCGATTTTGGTCGCGTACTAAAATCGGTTTGCGCTTTCGGGCGTCTTTTCATCTGCTAATTAGGTTAGTGGTGTGGCGAGCGTGACTTGAGCCGTGATTTCTTGTTCGACTGTCTGTGATGTTGCTTCAACAAATTTTAATTGGTTTAGTACTCCTGCATTCCGCAGGTCAAAGATATTTGCTTGAAGTAATTTGATTGTTGCTGACGAAGCGGTAATTACCAGCTCTGCCACCTCTGCGCGTTGTGAAACCTTGGCTTCGGTTTTGGCACGACGAACCGCTGCCAGAACAATGCAAGTTGCTTCGAGTAGCGCAACAGAATCATCTGACGCAACAAAGTCTGCAAGAGTTTCTTTGGTTGTTGGCCAGTTCGCCAAGTGAATTGAGCCTGACTCTAACCATGACCAAACCTCTTCAGTTGCAAATGGCAACATCGGCGCAAGCAGCCGTTGCAAAATACTCAAGGCGCGATGCAAAGAAACTCTTGCCGAAGATGCATCATGAGTCTCGCCGTAGGCGCGAGTCTTGACGAGTTCAACATAGTCATCACAGAACCACCAGAAGAAAGCCTCAGTGCGTTCAAGTGCTCGGGCATAATCAAATTGTTCAAGTGCAAGTGTGGCTTCGTCAACCACATCGGCAAGCCGCGACAACATGGCTTGGTCGACTAATTCTTTTGGCACGGCTGAAGCATCTGGCTCACCGGCACCGAGCACGAATTTTGTCAAGTTCAAAAGTTTGGTTGCAAGTTTTCGACCAACTTTCATTTGCTCTTCGCTAAAAGTTGTGTCAACACCTGGTCGTGCACACGCAGCCCAATATCGCACGGCATCGCTGCCGTATTGATCAAATAAATCTGACGGCGTTACGACATTGCCTTTTGATTTCGACATCTTTTTGCGATCAGGGTCAAGAATCCAACCTGAGAGCGCGGCGTTTCGCCATGGTGCCGTACCATGTTCAAAATTTGACCGAACCATCGTGGCAAACAACCAAGTACGAATAATGTCGTGACCTTGTGGTCGAACATCCATCGGAAAAATTCTCGTAAATAAATCTTGATCATCTATCCACCTACCTGCAATTTGTGGAGTCAGTGAAGAAGTCGCCCAAGTATCCATGATGTCGGGGTCACCAACGAAGCCGTTGGGTTTATCGCGTTGTTCGGCGGCAAAACCACTAGGCAAATCTGTACTCGGATCAATTGGCAATTGATCTTTAGTTGGTACCAGTGGATTGTCATAAATGATTTCACCTTGTGCATCAAGGCGATACCAAAGTGGTATCGGCACGCCAAAATATCTTTGTCGGCTTACGAGCCAGTCGCCGTTTAAACCGCTGACCCAGTTTGCATAACGGTGTTGCATGAAATCTGGATGCCAAGTGAGTTCGTCACCGCGCGCAAGTAACTTTTCGCGAAGCGCTTGATCGCGACCACCATTACGGATATACCACTGACGACTCGTAACAATCTCAAGTGGACGGTCACCTTTTTCATAAAACTTGACTGCGTGGGTTATTGCTCTTGGCTCATCGATCAGTTCGCCGGTTTCGCGCAACATCTCAACAGTCAAAACTTGCGCTTGTTTTACAGTTTTGCCGGCAAGTCGCGCATATTGCAGTTTGGCTTTATCAGACATTATTGCTGGTGCATCTGCAACGAATCGTCCGTCACGACCGATTGTTGGGCGAGTCTCAAGATTTAATTCGCGCCACCAGATCACATCTGTTAGATCTCCGAATGTGCAAACCATCGCAATGCCTGAGCCTTTATCTTGTTGCGCAAGAGGGTGAGCAAAAACTGGCACTTCAACATTAAAGATTGGTGTGTGCGCAACCTTGCCAAACAGATGTTGATATCGCGCATCATCAGGGTGGGCGACCAATCCGACGCAGGCCGCAATCAATTCAGGTCGAGTTGTTTCAACCACAAACTCGCTGCGACTTTCGTCGGGCACATGAAATTTTAATTTATGAAACGCGCCAGGTCGCTCGCGATCTTCAAGTTCGGCTTGCGCAACCGCCGTACCGAAGTCAACATCCCAAAGCGTCGGCGCTTCTTGCGTGTAAGCCTCACCACGTTCAAGATTCTTTAAGAATGCACTTTGCGCAGTACGCCGAGCATGTTCGCTAATAGTTGTATAAAGCAAACTCCAGTCAACCGATAGCCCGAGGCGACGAAATAAATCTTCAAAAACTTTTTCATCTTGTGCAGTCAGTTCGTCGCAAAGTTCAATGAAGTTTGGTCGTGAAATCGGTATTGCGCGCGAATCTTTTGGTGGGTCACCGCGAAACGGTGGTTCAAAATTCGCTACATATTTCAGCGAAGGGTCGCACGACACGCCATAATAATTTTGCACACGACGCTCTGTCGGCAGACCGTTGTCATCCCATCCCATCGGATAAAAAACAGATTTTCCACGCATTCGCCAAAATCGCGCCAAAGTATCTGTGTGGGTATAAGAAAAAACATGACCCATGTGCAGCGAACCACTGACTGTTGGTGGCGGAGTATCAATTGAGAAAATATTTTTGCGCTCTGCTGTGCGATCGAAACGGTAAACACCATCGCGTTCCCATTGGGCTGCGAGTCGAGCGTCAACTCCATCCATTGTTGGCTTCTCGGGTACGCGTGACATGACGAAATAACGGTACTCGCCTATCCTTAACATCTGTGCTGAATTTGTACGACACCGCAACCTCAAAAATTCGCTTGCTTGAGCAACGCAAGCCTGGAGAACTGAGCATTTATCTTTGCGGACCAACGGTTTATGGGCCACCACATATCGGCCATGGGCGAGCCACGCTTGTTTACGATATTTTGCGCCGATATCTCGAGTGGACAGGTATCAAAGTTCGGCTTGTTTCAAATATCACAGATATTGACGACAAAATTATTAATCGCGCCGAAAGAGAAAAGCGCCCATGGTTAGATATCGCTCAAAAATGCGAAACAGTCTGGTTCGATTCGATGTCGCGACTTGGTGTGTTGCGTCCAACTGATGTGCCACGCGCAACCGAATATGTGGATCAAATAGTTGGACTGATTGCCGAACTCGTGGCAAAAGATGCGGCATACACGACAGATGATGGCATATATATGAGTACCAGTGTCGTGGCTGATTATGGCTTGCTAGCGCAACAAAACATCGACGACATGCTTGCTGGTGGTGGTGACCGAACGGTGTTCGGTGCTGATCAGAAAAAGCATCCTGCAGATTTTGTGTTGTGGAAGTTCTCAAAGCCAGGCGAGCCGGCGTGGCCGTCACCGTGGGGTGAGGGTCGACCGGGTTGGCACAGTGAGTGTGTTGTGATGAGTCTTGAGTTGCTTGGCGAAGGTTTTGATTTGCATTGTGGTGGCGCCGACTTGCGGTTTCCACATCACGAGAACGAACGCGCGCAAGCAGTTGCACTGGGCAAAGACTTTGCCCATCACTGGATGCACAACGGTTTTGTTGTTGACACTGAAGGTGAAAAAATGTCCAAGAGTTTGGGAAACGTAACTAACTTGCCTGATTTGCTAGATCGTTATGATGCGCGCGCCTATCGCATGTTGTTGTTGCAAACGCATTATCGCTCGCCAGTAAAAGTTGGTCTCGACAATATTGATGCATCGGTAAATGCTCTTGCTGGTGTTGATTCGTTCGCTGCGCGAACTAATTCGCTTACTGTTTCTTCTGATTCGGCTTCGCCTGACGACGCGACGCTCACCGCATTTCGTGCAGCGATGGATGACGACTTAAACACACCAGTTGCAGTCGGTGTGATGTTTGACGCAATTCGCCGCGCGAATGTTGCTGTTGATTCTGGTGACACAAAAACTGCCGGAGCGCTTTCTTTGGCCGTGCGCGAAATCTGCATTGCATTTGGTTTGCAACTTAACGCGGCTGATGTTGTTGATGCTGATTCACAAGCCAAAGCTGTAGCGCTTGATGCTGCTCGCGCCGCAAAAGATTTTGCCAAAGCCGACGAGATCCGCAACGAACTACAAACACTCGGCTGGCTCGTTGAAACCACCAAGGCCGGCACGACCCTGCGCCGCGCCTGACCGTTGCACGAATCACGCCACGCTACGAGTCACTTACGAGCGTAGAATTAAGGTGTGACTTCGCCACTTGCGCCCGTTGATCAGATGCATCTTGAAGGCTTGGCGATCAAGCGCGAGCAACTGCGTCGTGAAAATCCGCAGGCAGATGAAATTCAGATTCAAAAACTTTTGGTTAAGTGGCTGCACGATCGACCACTTGATGCTCCGGGGCGCGTCAGGGCACTGTGAGTCTCATTGCCACAGCGTCAGAAGTTTTAACGAGGTTGAGTGGCAACGGGCACATGATGCGGTGCGACTAGTCGTTGAGCGCGGTTACTCGCGTGACCGTGACCTCGAGTCTGGTCTTCAGAAATTGCGCCGCGCATAATGTTTTCACATGTTTCCGCTTGTTAGTTGCAACTGCTACGCAGGTAACTTATAGCCATGGCTGATTTCTCACTTGCTTTAAATGATGACCAACTTCAAATCAAAAACTGGATTCACGAATTTGCAGTTGATGTAATTCGACCGGTCGCTCACGAATGGGACGAACGCGAAGAGTTTCCGTGGCCTGTAGTTAAAGAAGCCGCAAAGATCGGGCTCTATGGCATTGATTTCATCATGAACGCAATGGCCGATCCAACGGGTTTGACGATGGTTGTTGCGATTGAAGAAATCTTTTGGGGCGATGCTGGTATTGGTATGGCAATCATGGGTTCCGGTCTTGCTGCAGCAGGAATCGCTGGCAACGGTACACCAGAACAAATGATTGAGTGGGTTCCGCAGTGTTATGGCACCGCCGATGATGTAAAGCTTGGTGCGTTTTGTGTGAGCGAACCTGACGCAGGCAGTGATGTTTCAAACTTGCGCACACGCGCCGTATACGACGAAGCCAATGACGAGTGGGTACTCAACGGCACTAAAGCATGGATCACAAACGGTGGTATTGCTGATGTTCACGTTGTGGTCGCCGCTGTAGACCCCGAACTCAAAGGTCGTGGCCAAGCGAGTTTTATCGTGCC
>CAMCZA010000087.1 GCA_945885515.1 Ferrithrix thermotolerans DSM 19514
TGCAAGGTTCGCATTACCGCTTCTGGGTCAACACCGCGAATTGCCGCGATCTGTGAACGCGACAAGGGTTGCTTGTAGGCAATGATCGCCAGAGTTTCAAGAGCGGCCGATGAAACTCGTGCTTGTTGACCGTCAAGCACAAATCTTTCGACATAAGGCGCAAGATCAGGGTGCGATTGAAAACGAAAACCACCAGCAATCTTCACTAATTGAAAACCATGCCCCGCAGACTCGTATGTCTCAGCGAGTCGTTCGCAGACCTCTTCGACCGTCACCTGAGAAATCTCGAGCAGTTGAGCCAACAGCACCGGCGAAACCGGCTCCATCGCCACCAACAAGATCGCTTCGAGTGCGCGAACTATTTCTGGATCTAAAGTATTTTCAGCATCACTCATTTTCTTGAATCATCCTTCATAGTTATCAATTGAAATTTCTTGCTCTTCAATTCCAAGCCAAATCACTTCGATATCCCCGAATCGCTCAACTTGGTCGAGATCAACTCGCCCTTGCTTAAACAACTCAAGAATCGCCAGAAACCTGACGACAATTTCAATTCGGTCGTTGACCCCAATAATCAACTTTCGAAAAGTCGTTCGACCATCAAGACGAAGTTGCTGCGAAACTGTGATCAAAGCATCAGCAACACTCGCGCGAATCGGCGCGACATGCTCGAGCCCGATCACCTTTGGCGGTCGTGGGGCTGCGGCTCGCAAATATGCCCGCTGAAGTCGAAGTGGGCTCACGCCTTCTAGAAGG
This sequence comes from Ferrithrix thermotolerans DSM 19514, assembly GCA_945885515.1. Classification (GTDB taxonomy): domain Bacteria; phylum Actinomycetota; class Acidimicrobiia; order Acidimicrobiales; family Ilumatobacteraceae; genus BACL27. Next base: position 757 of record CAMCZA010000087.1, read on the forward strand.
TCTGGCATTAATGCCGCGAAACGCTCTTCGGGGCCCGCCATCCGCGGAAAACTCAAATCCGCACGACTAACTAAATCGTTGAACACAGATGCGACATCTTTGAAAGTTTTGCAATCTAAAAGTCGCGCCAACAACAAGTCCCGCTCTTCCCAAAGAGCAAGTTCTTCGTCGAGATCTCCGTCATCTTTGCCTGGCAATAGCCGTCTTGTCTTAAGTTCGATCAGCGTCGCAGCGATCAACAGAAACTCGGTGGCGAGGTCTAAATCAATTACCGGCATTCGCGCAACTTCTTCTAGGTATTGCGAGACAATATCTAAAAGTGAGACTTCATGAATGTCAACTTCTTGCCTCAAAATCAGATGAAGCAAAAGATCAAACGGGCCCTCAAACGTCGAGGTTGAGACTGCATATTTCATCACTGCGAGATTACCTCCCCTGCTCAATCATTGGCGACAACTAAGGTTGATTTGTGACAAGAGTGCTTTCATGTATCCAACCCACGGGAGAGGTGCATCTCGGCAACTACCTCGGGGCGTTAAGAAACTGGGTTTCTGGTCAGCATAAAGCCGATGTTTTTCATGGGATTGTTGACTTGCACGCACTAACGGTGACCGAAGAGCCAGGGGTCATCGGCAGAAACACTCTGCAACTTGCGGCAGTTCTGTTTGCCGTTGGCCTCGACCCAGATGTTGCAACCGTATTTGTTCAAAGCCATGTGCCAGAACATAGCCAACTCGGATGGATTATGGAGTGCACGGTTTCTTTTGGCGAATTGAGCAGGATGACACAGTTCAAAGACAAGTCAGCCAAGCGCGAGGCCGAATTCGTCTCGGCGGGTTTGTTTACATATCCTGCTCTGCAGGCCGCCGACATTTTGCTTTACGATGCCAACGAAGTTCCGGTCGGCGATGATCAACGCCAACACATCGAAATTACCCGCGACATCGCGATTCGATTCAACCACAGGTTTGGGGACACTTTTGTGATTCCAAAATCGGTGACCCCACCGAGTGGTGCTCGAGTTATGGATTTGCTCAACCCCACATCAAAGATGTCAAAATCTGGCGACGATGATTCGGGCGTAATTTATTTGCTGGACGATCCTGCAAAAATTGAAAAGAAGTTCAAGCGCGCAGTAACCGATAGCGAAACCGAAGTAATTTTTGATCGCGTGCGCAAGCCCGGGGTGTCAAACCTGCTTGAAATCTTGGCCGCAGCAACAGGCACGACCCCACAAAAAGCAGCAGAGACACACACGAGATACGGCGATTTGAAGTCGGCGAGTGCCCAAGCAGTTATTGAAATGCTTGCACCGATCCAGGCTAAATATTTTGAATTATTAAATGATCAGGGCGAGTTGATGCGCTTGCTGCATAAAGGCAATGCTCGGGCTAAACAAGTTGCAAGCAAAACTCTTAGTCGTGCTCAGCAAGCGATTGGGTTTCTCGCAGCCGAATAAGAGAATTAACTTGACGAGTTGTGTTAGGTCTCTAAATGTTGTCGGCGTCTCGCAAATCTTGCAGAGCGCCAGCAAATTGCGAATCTTTGCTACCGGCAACAAGTTGGCGAGTAATCAAATCACTACCAATGTCTTTGAGCAACTCGCTACCGATTAATTCGTGATCGTGATACGCCACAAAACGCTCACCGTGTCGACCGATCAAAGTCGCAAACACCCTGCCAACCACACCGAGGTTGGCTTCAATCTTGCCGATGTCGTGCAACAGCGCCGCACGAGCTTCACTAGGTTGTGCACCAGGGCGTCGCTCAAGAAATCTTCGCATCACCACAATGCTGTGGCGTTGATCCATCGGCGGCAATTGCTGCCACAGTTGCAACTCGGCAGTCATCAAAATTGCTGCAACCTCGGCAAGATCTGCATTTGATGGCAATTTGCGTGACAACGACTTAATGAAACGAACCGCAAGATGTCTGAGATGTTTCATGATTTCAGACGAGCACGCGGATGCGATTCACGGTACATCTCGTTCAACACTTGTATGTCAACCTTTGTATAAATCTGCGTGGTACTCACCGATGCATGCCCCAAGAGTTCTTGAACCACTCGCAAATCTGCACCGTGCACCAACATATGGGTGGCACATGAGTGCCGCAAAGCATGCGGAGAGAGATTCTTGATCTTGGCGATCTCGCCGTATTTTCGAACGATTCCCCATGCTGCCTGGCGCGATAGTCGCGTACCGTGCACGCCAAGAAACACTGCATCACTATCTTTGCGCGACTTCCAGTGTTGCGGTGTCAGTGCCGGTCGGCCACCAAGATCAAAGTAATCAACCAGTGCATCACGACAAACTCTGCCAAACGGCACGATGCGTTCTTTGGCACCCTTGCCAAAGAGGCGCACAAGCGAATCTTGCATATCGATATCCCCCATCGACAAATTACAAACTTCGCCGACTCGGGCACCTGTTGCATAAAGAAACTCAAGCAAGGCTCTGTCTCGCCGTGCAAACGAATCAACTCCGGTTACGGCACCCAGCAGTCGAATCACATCATCTTCAGCCAATGCTTTAGGCAAACTTGATGGCACTTTCACTCCGTCGACCAAAGCCGCTGGATTATCGGGACGAAGACCTTCTTGATTTAAATATCGATGAAACATTCGCACTGCCGCAAAATGTCTGGCGATAGATTTCGGTGCCCGACCTGATTTTCGCAAGTGCGCCAGAAACTTTTCAAGATCTTGAACCGATACTTTGATAATTGTCGTCTTTTGCGAAATCAGCCAGACCAAATAATTTTCAAGATCTCGCTGGTAAGCAGAAAGAGTGTTGACAGACCGTCCCTGCTCCACTCTCATCCACGTCATAAACGTGTCAAGTGGATTAGATGCCATGTACTAAATATATGAACTTGCTAGTTGTGCGACTAGCAACAATCCGATTACGGTTTTGCCGTCTTGAATGTCACCACTTTTAATCATCTCAAGACACCGCTCAAAGGCAATGGTTTCAATAGTCATAAATTGCTCTTCAGGACCGTGACGATCGGTTTTTGTCGCAACAAGTTCTGTTGCCAAAAATAAATCAACCGATGAATTGCTAATTCCTGGTGCCGCAATGTGTCGACCGAGATTAATCATTGAGCCAGCGATCAACCCTGCTTCTTCCTCTAGTTCGCGACGCGCAGTGAGCTCGGGTGCTTCGCCGTCAAGGTCGCGCATTCCCGCAGGTATCTCGAGAGTTGTTACACCCAGTGGTGGTCGATATTGGCGAACAAGCACAACCTCTCGCGAACCCTTTTCGCCGACGAGTGCCACGACCCCGACTGCACCCGGCGAGCGCACAAAAGTGCGCACAAACTCTTCACCATTTGGATCGATGAACTTTCCTTGAACAAGCGACCACACCGCCCACTCGTGTACCAACTTTTCGCTGGCGCTTGAAAACTGCGCGGTCATTAGAAGAGAGTTGAAACGCGACTCAGTGAACTGCAGATTTTTTTGTCGCTGCAGCATCTACTTTGCTCGTTGACAATTGCGCAATTCGCTGCTGGCGAAACTTAAGTGCCGCACCAATCAATTCTCGAAACAACGGATGCGGGCGATCTGGGCGGCTCTTAAATTCTGGGTGCGCCTGTGTCCCGACCCAAAATGGATGATTTTCAAGTTCAACAAATTCGACGAGACGTTTGTCTGGCGAAGTACCGCTGCACAACAGCCCTGCTGCCTCGATACGCGCACGATAGTTTGAATTAAATTCATAACGATGACGATGACGCTCACTGACAACTGGTTCGCCATAAGCATCTGCGACTTTGCTTCCGGGCAACAACACCGCATAGTAAGCACCGAGTCGCATCGTGCCACCCTTGTTCGTGACTTCGCGTTGATCAATCATCAAATCAATAACCGGATGCGGGGTCGCTGCATTGAATTCTGTCGAGTTGGCATCGGCCAGTCCGATAACATTTCGCGCAAATTCAACCGTCATCACTTGCATTCCGAGACAAAGTCCGAGACATGGGACCAAGTGTTCGCGGGCGTATTCTGCGGCACGAATCTTGCCTTCGATTCCACGTGGACCAAACCCCCCAGGAATCACAATTCCGTCAAGCGAACCAATTCGTTCATCGGCGAGTAACCCCTCGACATCTTCGGCCTGTATCCATACGACTTCGATCTGCGCTTCGTGGTAAAAGCCCGCGTGTTTGAGACTTTCAATTACCGAAAGATATGCGTCATGTAAGTCAACATATTTGCCAATTAATCCGATTCGAACGGGCGTAACCGACGCTTCGATGCGATTGACAAGATCGCGCCAAGGGGTCAAATCAATCGGCGAATCAATTCGCAACACATCACAGATCACAGTGTCAAGACCCTCATCGTGCAAGATCAACGGCAACTCGTAAATATTTTTAACATCAATGGCGTTGATCACCGCACGATTATCGACATCACACTGGCTCGAGATCTTGCGTTTCAATGAATCACTCAGTGGCTCATCGCTTCGACAGACGATCACATCTGGTTGAATTCCACGACTACGCAACTCGGTGACGCTGTGCTGTGTCGGCTTGGTCTTCTGTTCTCCGCTTGGTCCGATGAACGGCACCAAAGTCACATGCACATAGCAAACGTTGTCACGGCCGACTTCGTTTCTGAACTGACGGATCGCTTCAAGAAACGGAAGAATCTCAATGTCGCCAACTGTTCCGCCGACTTCAGTGATCACAACATCAACTTCATCGGTCACGAGTCTTCGAATGCGTCGTTTAATCTCGTCAGTCACATGCGGAATCACTTGCACTGTTCGCCCGAGATAATCTCCGCGTCGCTCGGCGGCAAGAACAGATTGATAAATAGAACCAGTTGTCGCATTCGAAGCACGAGTCAACGGTTCGTCAATAAATCGTTCATAGTGACCGAGATCTAAGTCAGTTTCTCCGCCATCATCGGTAACAAAAACTTCGCCATGTTCAAATGGATTCATCGTTCCTGGGTCAACGTTGATATACGGATCAAGTTTTTGCATCGTCACGCGCAATCCGCGCATTTTTAAAAGACGACCTAACGAAGAAGCAGTTAGACCTTTGCCGAGTCCACTTGCTACACCGCCCGTGACGAACACATGCTTTGGCACTTCGGGCTCCCGTCTTTCAAAATCGTGCGAGAAAATCTCACATTTGGTACGACGGAATTAAAGTATACCAAAAAATCTAGCTATGGGCCTTCTTGCCGTAACTGGCACTCAACAGATCACGAGCATGGTCAATCGCAGATTCTTGGGCGACCCCGCCCGACAACATCCGAGCAATTTCTGCGATTCGATCATCGCCTTTGAGGATCGAAGCCAGCGCAAAAGTCTGATTCTCGCGCACTGTTTTCGTGACGTTGACCTGAGTGCTTGCAGCCGCAGCCAC
>CAMCZA010000088.1 GCA_945885515.1 Ferrithrix thermotolerans DSM 19514
AGTGCCCCCCCTGGGATTTGAACCCAGGACCTGCGGATTAAGAGTCCGTTGCTCTACCAACTGAGCTAGAGGAGCGATAACGCCTCGTTACTCTAATAGGTTGAACGCCAACACCGAAAAGCAATAATTTGTTTGGGGTGGACGAGGGGTCTCGAACCCCCGGCCTCCAGGACCACAACCTGGCGCTCTAACCAACTGAGCTACGCCCACCACGAACAATTCAGTGTGCCATACTTCGTGCCTTGCTCCACCGTTCATTAATTTTTCAGAAATGTTTTTAAATCACTCAAATCCTGAGTAGCCGTTGAGGTTTTAGGTTCGCTGGCGATGCCGCCCCGAGGTACACTAAAGGCAACTAAATACTGGAGTTGATAACCATGACAGCGATGGATTCCACGCTGTTTTCACCACTTGCGCAACGCGCAAGGGAGATAACAACCCGAGAGCTTGCGCTTTACGCCGAGCGGACAAAAGGTTCGCACCGCGCTAACGCCCGAGCCCGAAAAGTGTTGCCACTGGGCGTACCGTCCAGTTTTCAGGCCTACGACCCGCATCCAATCGTCATTGCCTCAGCAGGCAGTTCGTGGATGAAAGACGTCGACGGCAACCGATACACCGATTTCGACATGGGCTTTGGAGCCCTTTTTTCTGGACATGTGCACCCCGCTGTGCGCCGCGCGATTGACGCTCAGCTCGATATCGGCACTCTGTTTGTCTCGCCGTGCGAAGACAATGCCGAAGTCGCCGAGATGTTGGCCGAGCGTTATGGCTTGCCAATGTGGCGGTTCACCAACTCGGGCACCGAAGCCACAATGGACGCAATCCGCGTCGCTCGCGCCGCTACCGGTCGCGACAAAATCGTCAAAGTTGAGGGCGGTTATCACGGCCATCACGACGAAGTAATGATCTCGATGAAGCCACCAATTGCAGTTGCCGGCCCAGCACGAAAGCCATTCTCGGTGCCCTCAAGTGCCGGCATCACAGCAGACACAATCAAGACGACAATTGTGGTGCCATACAACGACCCTGAAGCGCTTGAAGATGTTTTGCGCGCTGGCGATGTTGCGTGCTTCATTGTCGAACCAGTGATGCAAAATATTGGGATATGTAAACCGTTGCCTGGTTACTTGCAAGCGGTGCGCGAAATCACACAGCGTTACGGCACACTTTTAATTTTTGACGAAGTAAAAACTGGCATCACCTCAGGTTGGGGTGGAGCGACTGGTGTACTTGGCGTAACGCCAGATCTTGTTGCGCTCGCAAAATCAATTGGCGGCGGTTTACCGCTCGGTGCATTCGGTGGCAAGCAAGAATACATGGACACGATCACTAATGGCAGTGTCGTGCACCTCGGCACATTCAACGGCAACCCATTGTGCATGGCGGCAGCAAAAGCAGTTTTGCGCGAGGTCTGCACGCGTGAGGCAACGCAACAGGCAATCAACTTGAATACAAAACTTGTCAACGCCTGCACCGACGTAATTGACCGCGCCGGGATAGATGCAAACGTTGTGCAATTCGGTGCCAAAGGTTGCGTCACTTGGTCGCGCGAACCGATTCAAAATTATCGCGACTATAAAGCGACCGATTTTGATCTTGCGTTTGCTCAATGGATGCACGGCATCAATCGCGGAGTACTACTTCCGCCAGGTCTTGACGAGCAGTGGCTGATTTCAATTTTGCACGGCGAAGCAGAAACTCTCAACTATGCAAATGTGTTTCAAGAATTTGTCGACGAACTTCTCGTCTGAAAAATAATTCGGTGCGACACCGGTCTCCTTCGTTGTGGCGAATGTTGTGTCGTGGATTAATTCGTCGTTGCGCACACTGCGGTCATCCTGGTGCATTTTTCGTTTCATGGTTTAAGACTCAAGATCGATGTCGTGGTTGCAATCTTTTGTGGCAGCGCAACACGCAAGGTTTTGTGCTTGGTGCCCTAGCAATCAATTTTGTTGTGACTGGTGGTGCGCTAATTACAACACTTGTGATCGGGGTTGTTGTCAGTTATCCAGATTTGGCAATTTTTGAATTGTTAGTTTCGACCGTTGGTGTCACTTTATTTGTCGGGATTTTTGGATATCCAATTTCGTACACGACATGGTTGGCCGTAGACCTAATCATGCGTCCGCTTGAGCCAAGCGAACTTGCGAACACTCGCGCTGGTAAAATAATCCCTTAAAAGCCATATATAGCAAGGCTTTGGGGATGCTTGACCGAACATCTGTTCGTGTGTAGGGTTGCGTACAACACCCCGTACCTAAGGTGCTCAACTCCAAACCAAATAACAGTTTCCCCAATAATTACAAACCACAACCGAAAGGCAAGACAATATGAGCAACGAAAAAGATAAAGCCCTCGAAGTAGCCCTTGGGGCAATCGACAAGCAGTTCGGCAAAGGGTCGATCATGCGCATGGGTGACAAGCAAGGTCTCGAGATTGAGTTCATTCCAACTGGCGCACTGCCGCTTGACATCGCACTTGGCATCGGCGGTGTACCGCGTGGTCGAATTGTTGAGATCTTCGGTCCAGAGTCGTCAGGTAAATCAACCTTGGCGATGCACATTGTGGCCGAAGCCCAACGCAATGGTGGCATCTGTGCCTATGTTGACGCAGAACACGCAATGGATCCTATTTATGCAAAGGCCATTGGCGTTGACACCGATAATTTGTTGATCTCACAGCCAGATACCGGTGAGCAAGCACTTGAAATCGTCGACATGTTGGTGCGCTCAGGTGCGCTTGATGTTGTCGTGATTGACTCGGTTGCTGCGCTTACTCCGCGAGCCGAAATTGAAGGCGAAATGGGCGACAGTCACATGGGTCTGCAAGCTCGACTCATGAGTCAAGCAATGCGCAAACTTACTGCCAACTTGCACAGGTCGAACACTGTTGCTGTGTTCATCAACCAGTTGCGCGAAAAAATTGGTGTGATGTTTGGTTCGCCAGAAACAACTCCTGGTGGTCGTGCACTTAAGTTCTACTCGTCAGTTCGTCTCGACATCCGTCGCATCGAAACAATCAAAGATGGCGTAGAAGTTGTTGGTTCACGGACTCGCGTCAAGGTAGTGAAGAACAAAGTTTCACCACCGTTCCGTCAGGCAGAGTTTGACATTATGTACGGCAAGGGCATTAGTCGCGAAGGTGCAGTGCTTGACATGGCAGTCGAAATGGGAATCGCCAAAAAATCTGGCGCGTGGTTCACATATGACGGTGAGCAACTCGGTCAAGGTCGTGAGAACGCTAAGCAGTTCCTTTCTGAGAACACCGAAGTAATGGTGCAGATGGCAGATCGGGTTCGCCGACAATCAATGCCAGTCGTTGAGCCAGAAATCGCAAAAGTTGGTTCGACGGACAAGACAGAAAAAGTCGAGAAAACCGAAAGTCCCGAAGTACTCGCGACTGCTAAGCCAGCAGCAGCAAAGCTTGCCGCCGAGAAAGCAAGCAAAAAGGCGTTCACGGCTAAAGACGATCAACCAATTCAGTTATAGATAGTCATTAATCGCTAAAGCCATTGCGGCCGACGGGTCTTTCGAGGTCCGTCGGTCGCTATTGGTCGTAAAGCCGGCGAGCGTGTTGAAATTGCCCCTATAAAATAGAACAGTCGTGGCCCGCAACTATTTCGTTCGCACCTTTGGGTGTCAAATGAACGAGCATGACTCTGAGCGCATTTCTGGGTTGCTTGAGTCTGACGGAATGACAAGCGTTGACAGCGTGACGAGTGCTGATGTTGTTGTGATTAATACCTGTTGTATCCGCGAAAACGCCGACGACAAGTTTTATGGCACCCTTAGCCAGTTAAAGAACTGGAAGACCGAACAGGATGGTCGGCAAATACTTGTAGCTGGTTGTCTGGCACAAAAAGATCGAGAGACGATTCGTCAGCGTGCCCCGTATGTAGATGTAGTTATCGGCACACACAATGTGCATCGTGCAGCCGAGTTGCTCGAGCAGACCCGTTATGGTCGACCAGTTACAGAGATTCTTGAAGAAGCAGTACTTGACGATCACACGATGTTTCCAAGCGCATTACCGATGCGCCGCGAGATTTCTTACAACGCATGGGTGACTATTCAAATTGGCTGCGACAACACTTGTGCATATTGCATTGTTCCTGCCGTGCGCGGTAAGGAGATTTCGCGACCAAGTTCTGAAATTTTGGCAGAGGTTAAGGCTCTTGCTCAAAGCGGTGTCACACAGATTTCGTTGATTGGCCAAAATGTCAACAGCTACGGCCGCGATCTGTCGATGTCGGCGCGTGCGGCCGGCGATGCGAGTGTGAGACCCAAGCCACAGTTCGCAGAACTGCTGCGCAGTGTTGGCGCGGTGCCGGGCATTTCTCGAGTGCGATTCGTCAGCCCGCACCCAAAGGATATGCGCGAAGATACTTTTGCTGCGATGGCCGAGACTCCGACAGTTGTCGAGCATCTGCACTACCCAATGCAGTCGGGTTCGAACAATGTGCTTTCACTCATGCATCGTGGATACACAGCAGAGCGATACATCAAGCAGTTGGTGCAAGCTCGAGCGATGATCAACGACCTCGCAGTGACGACAGATGTGATTGTTGCTTTCCCCGGAGAAACCGAGCAAGATTTTCTACAAACCGTTGAAGTTTGCGCCGAAGCTTGTTTTGATTCGGCGTTCTCGTTCATTTTTTCGCCACGACCAGGCACTCAAGCAGCCCAGATGGTTGAGCAGTTCATTGATCCGCAATTGGCTGTCGAGCGATATGAACGACTTAAAGTCGTGCTTGATCACTCGGCAGTGATCAAGCATCGAGAGCGCATCGGGCGAATTGAAGAGGTCGTAGTCGAAGGAATGAGCAAAAAGAATCCTCACCTAACAACCGGTCGCACTCGTCAAAATAAAATTTTGCATTTCAGTTCACCCGAGAGCCTGCGCGTTGGTACATACGCCAAAGTTGAAGTTACAGATGCGGCTCGATTTCATTTGTCTGGTCAGTTAATTGAAGTTGGCGAAGCACCAAAGCACAAATTGCGTCTCGCTGTGTCGAGCGCAAACTAATTTCGCAACAAACATTGAGATTCGACAATGACTGATTCTTTACGAAAGCCAATTGTTATTGTTGGCCCGACCGCAAGTGGAAAGTCTTCTGTGGCAATGGCAGTTGCGCAGGCCGAGACATCGCCTAACTCGCCGGTACACATTGTTGCCGTAGACGCGATGCAGGTTTATCGCGACATGAATATCGGCACCGCAAAACCAACTGTCGCCGATCAGGCACTTGTGCCGCACCATTGCGTTGACCTGGTTGATAGCCACGAGCGTTTCACCGTGGCCGAGTTTAAAAAAAGTGCTGTTGGTGCACTCAGCGAAATCGCAAAAGTCAATGGGCGAGCGCTACTTGTTGCTGGCACGGGTTTGTATTTGACTGCAGTGATTGATGATTTGGTTCTGCCTGGAGAGTTTCCAGAGACTCGTGCAACACTTGAGCAACAAACCAATACTGAAGCGCTGTTTACTCAACTAGCCGAATTAGATCCAGATGCGGCCCAAAAAGTTGAGCGCTCAAATCGTCGTCGAATCATTCGCGCACTTGAAGTTTGCATAGGAAGTGGGCGACCGTTCAGCAGTTTCGGTCCGGGTACAAGTGCTTACCCCGAGAACGGCGTGACTCAGATCGGCCTGCGCTGGAGTCGTGATCGGCTTGCCCAACGAGTTGCCGATCGCGTCCACGCAATGATGGAAGAGGGTTTGCTAGCCGAAGTAACTGCTCTGCGTAACTCGAAAAATGGGTTGTCGCGCACGGCTGCCCAGGCTCTGGGTTATAAAGAGTTGCTTGTCCATCTAGACGGCAAAATGAGCCTTGATCAAGCAGTTGATGAGATGATCATTCACACGCGCCAATTCGCTGTGCGCCAAGAACGATGGTTTAGGCGAGACCCACGAATTAAGTGGGTTTCAATCAGTTCAGACCCAGTTACAGAAATTGTCCCGATAATCGCCAAGCATTTACGCTAGACATCACACATCATGCAAGTTGTCGTCACCAAGCACCACGGTCTCGGAAATGAATTTTTGGTACTTGATTTGGCACAATTAACTCAAGAACCAAATTTGGAGCCGACAAAA
>CAMCZA010000089.1 GCA_945885515.1 Ferrithrix thermotolerans DSM 19514
GCCACAAGTGTGACTTCGTAACTTTCGAACAAGTCAGCAGCCATACCAGCACAGTCACCAACGTTGTCACCAACGTTGTCGGCAATTGTTGCTGGGTTGCGCGGGTCATCTTCCGGGATTCCTGCTTCAACTTTGCCAACCAAGTCTGCGCCTACATCGGCTGCCTTTGTGAAGATTCCTCCACCGACTCGCAAGAACAATGCCAGCAGCGAACCACCAAATCCGAAACCGATCAACATTGCTGACGATGTGTTTTGAAACAACGCAATGATGATTGTTGCGCCGAGCAAACCAAGACCAACTGTGAACATTCCTGCCACGCCACCAGTTCGAAACGCAACTTGCAGTGCTTGTTTCATAGAGCCACGCTTGGCTGCTGCTGCGGTGCGCACATTGCCGCGCGTCGCGAGTGTCATGCCGATGTAACCGGTTAATCCTGAAGCAACGCAACCGAGTACGAACGCAATCGTGCGATACAGACCAGACTGCACGAATGTCAGCGCCGAACCACCGTCGTTGGGTTTGTCAATTGCGACAGAAGTCAAAAATACAACTGCACCTACTGGCACAAGAATCATTCCGATCGTGCGAAACTGGCGTTTCAAATATGCCCACGCACCTACTTGAATCGCGACCGCGATTTCTTTCATCTTGTCGGTGCCCTCATCTTCTTGAAGAACTTTGATCATCAAATACCAGCCGACCAAAAGTGCTAAAACTGCTGAAGCTCCCGAGAGTCCAAGGATCAGCCATTCGCCACCTTTAAGTGTGAATTGTTGCCATCCGCCTTCGGTTGCAAAAAGTGCGCTCACGAGTATTTTCTCCGTTTTCTCATTGGGTTCGCCACCATGGCGACCCGTGTTATGTGTCTCGGAAAGTATAAAGAATCTGCGGCTGCTAATGCCAATGTAAGCAGGAATCTAGGCAGGAATGTAGGCGGTCGAGGGCTTTCTGATTTGGTCCAAAACGGCAGTTATTTTGAGCCAGATGAGACACGGTTCACGGGCTTTATCAGGCCAAGAATGTCCTGCGAACTCACGCCAACTACTAGCGTGATCTAAGACAATATGGCGCAAACACAGGAAACACTGCGAAAACCAGTCAATTCACGACAGTCACGGGCCCCGGTGACGGGCACGGCGCTTGCGGTTCGCAAGCAGCGGTCGTTTTTGGCGGACCTTTATTCAACTGCGGTGGGCAAGAAATATGCGATGGCAATTTCTGGCATTGCGATGATGGGCTTTGTTTTATTCCACATGCTTGGCAATTTGAAGATGTACCTCGGGGCTGCCGAACTCGACCAATATGCCGAGTTCTTGAAGAAACTTCTCTATCCACTTGCGCCAAAAGGTGCGGTGTTATGGATTCTTCGTGGCGGCTTGTTGGCGATGCTTGCGCTGCACCTGCATGCTGCGTGGTCGTTGACAGTCTTGAACCATCAGGCCCGACCAGTTAAATATCAATCGGCCCGCGACTACGAAGTTGCAAACTTTGCGAGTCGCACGATGCGTTACAGCGGAATGATCGTTGCGAGTTTTTTAATCTGGCATTTGTTGGATTTAACTTTCGGAGTTGTCAACTCGGTCGGCACCGAAGGCGAATTTGTTACGGGCGAGGTTTATGCAAATGTCGTGAGAAGTCTTGATCGTTGGCCTGTCGCTGCGTTTTATATTTTGGCGAATTTATTGCTCGGCATACATCTGCGTCATGGCGCGTGGAGTATCTTTCAATCGCTTGGCTGGAACAACCCGAGATTTAATTCTTGGCGCTGGGCGTTTGCAACTGCGTTTGCGCTAGTTGTGGTGGTTGGCAATATTTCGTTTCCGATTGCGGTGCTTGCGGGCATCGTCAAGGTCTAAAGGAGCAACGGTTTCAAGATGAGCACGGTTTTAAACGCCAAGATTCCGAGTGGTGCTTTGCACGAGAAGTGGGACAACTACAAAGCCAATGCAAAACTTGTCAACCCGAATAACAAACGCAAGTTTAAAGTAATTGTTGTCGGCACTGGCCTTGCCGGTGCATCGGCTGCCGCGACATTGGCCGAACTTGGCTATCAGGTTGACGCGTTTACATTTCATGATTCTGCGCGACGAGCACACTCAATTGCCGCTCAAGGCGGAATCAATGCTGCGAAAAATTATCAAGGCGACGGCGACAGCATCAATCGTTTATTCGTTGACACAATCAAGGGCGGCGACTTTCGCAGTCGTGAAGGCAATGTGCACCGATTGGCGCAAGTTTCTGTCGACATCATTGACCAGATGGTCGCCCAAGGCGTGCCATTTGCGCGCGAGTATGGCGGCACACTTGACAATCGCAGTTTTGGTGGCGCCCAAGTAAGTCGAACCTTTTATGCGCGTGGTCAAACTGGCCAGCAGTTGTTGCTCGGCGCTTATCAGCAGTTGTCACGCCAAATCGGTTTGGGTGGCGTGCGTCTTTTCAATCGAACCGAACTTGTTGATGTGGTCGTCGTAGACGGACGCTGTTCTGGGATTGTGGTTCGCGATCTGTTGACTGGCGAAATAACTTCGCATGCGGCTCACGCAGTTGTTATGGCAACCGGTGGCTACGGCAATGTGTTTTATCTTTCAACAAACGCGATGAACTGCAATGTCACTGCTGCGTGGCGTGCGCATCGTCGTGGGGCGATGTTTGCTAACCCTTGTTACACACAAATTCACCCGACTTGTATTCCGCAAAGTGATGAGTCGCAATCAAAGTTGACTTTGATGAGCGAGTCGTTGCGCAACGATGGACGAATTTGGGTGCCGAAAAATGCCGACGATGCGCGACCTGCAGACCAGATTCCCGAGAGCGAGCGAGATTACTATCTTGAGCGCTTGTATCCGAGTTACGGCAACTTGGCGCCACGAGATATTTCTTCACGCGCGGCCAAACGGCTCGTAGACAAAGGTCATGGTGTTGGGCCACTAAAGAATGGTGTGAATCTAGATTTCTCGGCGGCGATTGAACGCCTCGGGCTTGATGTTGTACGCGAGCGCTATGGAAACTTGTTTCAGATGTATGAGCGCATCGCCGGCGAAGATCCATACTCGACGCCGATGCGAATTTATCCAGCGACTCATTACACAATGGGCGGTCTGTGGGTTGACTACGAACTTGCCACGACGATTCCGGGACTATATGCCGCTGGTGAAGCAAACTTCTCAGACCACGGAGCAAATCGTCTTGGTGCTAGCGCATTAATGCAAGGTCTTTCCGATGGATATTTTGTATTGCCGTACACAATTAGCAACGAACTTGCGCCGATGCTCAACAAACCGGTTCCGACGACTGATCACCCAGCCTTCGTGCAAGCCGAAACCGAAGCCCGCAATCGTTTCAACGGTTATCTAAATGTCAGTGGCACGCGGTCACCCGATTGGTTTCATCGTGAACTCGGCAAGATAATTTGGGATTACTGCGGAATGGAGCGTACGCAGCAAGGTCTTGAAAAAGCATTGTCCGAACTGCCTGCTCTTTATAGCGAGTTCAAGAAAGATTTGCGAGTAACTGGCACGGGCGAAAACATCAATCAGACACTTGAAAAAGCAGGGCGAGTGGATGACTTCTTCCAACTCGGAATGTTGATGTGTCGTGATGCCCTTGACCGTGAAGAAAGTTGCGGTGCGCACTTTCGCAGCGAATATCAAACAGCAGATGGCGAAGCGTTGCGCGACGACAAGAACTATTGTCATGTTTCGGCATACGACTGGACAGGCGACCCAATGGCGGCCGAACTCAACAAAGAAAAACTCGAATTTGAAACAGCACATCTTGCAACTCGGAGCTACAAGTGAACCATCTGACTAATTTGAAGCTCAAAGTTTGGCGTCAAGATGGCCCTGATACGGCCGGCAAATTTGAGACTCACATCGTTGAAAGTGTCAGCGATGAAGCGTCGTTTCTTGAAATGCTCGACCAACTCAATGAGCGACTGATTAGCGAAAATAAAGACGCGATCGTTTTTGACCACGACTGTCGCGAAGGAATCTGTGGAACTTGCTCGCTAATGATCAATGGGCGAGCACACGGTCCGCAACGAGCAACAACAACTTGCCAGTTGCACATGCGAACATTTTCGAGTGGCGACGAAATCGTGATCGAGCCATGGCGAGCCGCTGCGTTTCCGATCATCAAAGACTTGATGGTCGACCGTGCGTCATTTGATCGGATCATCGAATCTGGTGGGTTCATCACTTCGCCAACTGGCGGAGCACCTGATGCAAACTTAACGCCAGTGCCAAAACCCGTTGCCGATGCGGCAATGGATTCTGCTGGGTGCATCGGTTGCGGGGCGTGTGTTGCTGCCTGCCCAAATGGTGCAGCCAATTTATTCACGGGCGCCAAGATTTCGCACCTAAATGTTTTGCCACAAGGTCAAGCAGAGCGCTACAAGCGAGTAGAAGCAATGGTCAACGCAATGGATGATCAATTCGGCTCGTGCACAAATCATGGTGAATGTTCAGCAGCCTGTCCAAAAGAAATTTCACTTGATGTGATCGCGCTGATGAACTCTGATTTTAGAAAAGCAAAAACCAAGAATCGTAAGCAACTTAGTCGCGGCTAAGTTCTGCGATTTTCAAAAAGGGGATAATAATGTTGGGTGACCTCGCTACTTGGGTGCAAGATGTAATCAATCAGTTCGGATACTTCGGTGTTGCGCTACTAGTAATAATCGAGAATGTCTTTCCACCGATCCCGTCCGAGATCGTCTTGCCGTTTGCAGGTTTCGTTGCACAGCAAGGTTTTAGTGCCGCCCAGAGCGATACAACTGTGATCGGCATGATGATTGCTGCAACTGTCGGCTCAGTAGTCGGGGCGCTAATTTTGTATTTTGTTTCAGCGGCTATCGGCCCAGACCGATTGCGCGCATTTGTTGAGAAATTCGGCAAATGGTTTGGCGTAAAGCCTGCAGATCTTGTGCGCGCTGAGGCTTGGTTTGATCGTCGGTCTTTTGTCGCTGTATTAGTTGGGCGTTGCGTGCCTTTGATTCGCTCGATTGTTTCGATACCTGCCGGATTTCGCCGAATGAAACTAACGAATTTTATTTTGCTGACGGCGATCGGTAGCGCTGTTTGGAACATTGCTCTTATTGGAGCAGGCGCCGTATTGAAAGATCAATGGGACCGGGTCGGCGACTATGTTGGCGTCTTCCAATGGGTCGTTATCTTGGCGATTGTCGTCTTCGTAGTCAGGTTTGTGATTTCGTTGGTTAAGCGCCGACGCACTGGCGCAACAAGTTAAATTAATTCAATGCAAGCATCTGACTTAACGCCAGTTGCTTACACTCTGCGAAACGGTGTTCAAGAATCATTTCATAACGGCGCCGTTGTTTGTCTTGAGCGAGATGGATCTATTGCGTTTAGCGCTGGTTCGTCTCAGGCAATCATCTTTCCTCGGTCTTCAACAAAGCCATTTCTAGCAACGGCAATGGTGGCCGCAGGCTTAAAGCTGCCGTCAAAACTTCTCGCACTTGTGTGTGCAAGTCACGATGGCCGACCCGAACATTTGCAGGCTGCGCGCGAAATATTGGCAAGCGCTGGATTAGACGAAACTGCTTTGTGTAACACCAAAGATTTGCCACTCGATGATGATGCGGCGCGCGAAGTTGTTCGCGGCGGCGGCGTTGCAACTTCGCTGCAAATGAATTGCTCGGGTAAACATTCTGGAATGCTGGCAACATGTGTTGCTTGCGGTTGGGCACACGACGAAAGTTATTTAAATCAACAACATGAACTTCAACGCTGCATTACTGAGATGATGCCCGAATTGATTGGCGAAAGTGTTGCGCACATCGTCACAGATGGTTGCGGTGCACCAGCGCATGCAATGACGCTTGCTGGTTTGGCTCGGGGCTTTCGATCGGTAGCGATGGCGAAAACCGGGTCGCCTGCGCGAGTGGTTGCAGACGCAATGCGTGAGCATCCACAAATGGTTGGCGGGCCGACGCGCGATGTGACGCTGCTGATGTCAGGCATTGCGGGGCTTGTTGCCAAAGATGGCGCCGAGGGTGTTTATGCTGCTGCATTGCCAGACGGTCGAGC
>CAMCZA010000090.1 GCA_945885515.1 Ferrithrix thermotolerans DSM 19514
GAAAGATTTGTGCTTGACGGTCAACAAGCACGAGTTTCATCGGCCGCTCTTGAAACTCTGGCGATCATTGCCTACAAGCAACCCTTGTCGCGTTCACAGATCGCGGCAATTCGCGGTGTTGACCCAGAAGCGGTAATGCGAACCTTGCAAGCGCGCGGATACATCACCGAAGTTGAACGTGACGACGGGCCTGGTCAGGCTGTGATGTTCGGGACAACGCCATTGTTTCTCGAGCGACTCGGAATCGCGTCTATTGAGCATCTACCTTCAATTGCCGACTTCATTCCTGATGCCAGCGTCGTTGAAGCACTTGAACGCGGTCTTCGCGTTGAGACTGACGACGTAACGACGCCAGAAGTATAGAGAGTTCAATTAAGTGGGCAAGAGCTCGTCTGACGAGTTTGACAACACTGATGGTGAGCGACTGCAGAAAGTTCTAGCCAAGACGGGTTGGGGTTCGCGTCGTGAATGCGAGATTCTGATCGACGAAGGTCGCGTGCGAGTAAATGGCGAAATTGCGATTCTTGGCCGCAGAGTTGATGTCAACAAAGATTCCGTTGAAGTTGACGGAATCACAATTGGCGTATCGCCGGGTCTCGTTTATTACCTGCTGAACAAACCAGTCGATGTGATCACGACGGCAAAAGATACTCACGGTCGCGCGACCGTTATCGAACTCGTGCCATTCGAACCGCGGGTGTTTCCCGTTGGTCGACTTGATGCCGAAACCGAAGGACTAATTTTGATGACCAACGACGGAGACCTTGGTCATCGATTGACACATCCAAGTTTTGGAATTGAAAAAGAATATTTGGCGCATGTGCAATGCTCGCCCAATGGCGTGAGTGAGTCGGCGTTGAAGAAATTGCGTGACGGCGTAGATCTCGATGACGGACTCACAGAACCTGCGCAAGTCGGTCAGTTGCAGCCAGGTCTGTTGCGAATAATCATTCACGAAGGTCGCAACCGACAGATTCGTCGAATGTGTGACGCAGTCGGGCACCCAGTGCAGCGACTCGTTCGCGTTCGTATCGGACCATTGATCGACCGAACTCTCGTGCCTGGTTCATGGCGAATGTTGACTACAGCAGAGGTCGTTGCTTTAAATCAAGCCACTGCAAAGTGACTCACGGGTAGAATTTGATGGTGGTGATGCGGCGCGCGAATGTTCTCGGTTTGGGTCTGATCGGTGGCTCATTGGCCTTGGCGCTCGCGAAAAACGGATTTCAAGTCAGTGGAACTGACGAAAACGCGCAGACTGCAGAGACTGCCGTTGAGCGCAAAATTATCAACGCGATCGGTATTGATCCACAAGCAGAAATTAGTTTTATCGCCACTCCGGTTTCGTCGATTCCACAACAGGCGATGCTGGCTCTCAGCCAGACAACTGGAATCGTCACGGATGTCGGCGGCGTCAAAGCATCGGTCGTTGAGGCGATAAAAGATTCTCGTTTCATCGGCGGTCACCCAATGGCGGGCAGCGAACTCGCTGGTCTTGATGGTGCAGACGAGTTGCTTTTTGAAGGTGCTGTTTGGGTGTTGACACCTTCGACAGAGTCTTCAGATGAGACTTTTGAAAAACTGGCAAAAATTATCACTTCACTTGGCGCCGAAATTGTTGTGCTTGAAGCGCAACGCCACGATCGACTTGTTGCTGTGGTCAGTCATCTTCCACATTTGACGGCGGCCACCTTGATGGGTCTTGCACATGTGACCGCCGAAGAACATGTTGCCGTGTTGCGACTTGCTGCTGGCGGTTTTCGCGATATGACCCGTGTTGCGTCTGGACAGCCTCAAATTTGGATCGATATTTGTCGCGAGAACCGCGATGCAATCATCGACGCACTTGACGGAATGATTTTGGGTTTATCTGAGATGCGAAGAATCGTCGACACACAGAGCGATCAAGAGCTTCTGAGCCGCCTGCAAACTGCTCGCACCGCACGGGCGAATCTGCCGGGTCGGGTTCATGAGTTGATGGATGTTTGTGAAGTTCGAATCCCAATTCCTGACAGGTCAGGCTCGGCTGCAGAGATATTTACTCTTGCCGCCGATTTGGGTGTCAACATCGCCAACTTCGAGGTTTCACATTCTGTGGAAGGCGACCGCGGAATTCTTGTGCTGATTATTGATAAGGCAAATGCAGAAATGTTTCGCGGTGGATTAATGGCCCGCAAATTTCGACCAACGATTCAAGCAATTTCATGACCAAACTTGATCGTGAGCGTTTAGTTCATGTTCCTGGTTCAAAATCAATTTCAAATCGCGCGCTGATTTGTGCGGCTCTGGCGAACTCTCAATCCGTGATTACGAACCTGGCGCCAGGTGATGACACGCAAGCGATGTTTGACTCGCTGCAAACACTTGGGGTCGCAATCTCGCGAGCTCAAGACGGCGCCACGATCAACGGTGGGCTAGATCTTGAGAGCACAACTGTTGTTGAATTGCAGACCCGTCTTGCCGGAACAACATCCAGATTTTTGACCGCCGTTGCATCGCTGCGAAATGGTGCAACAACAGTCGACGGTGATGCATCTTTGCGCACAAGGCCGATGAGCGGGCTTCATGATGCTCTTCGAACGCTCGGCGCATCTGTGGTTTGTTCTGGGGTAGACGGGCACTTGCCAGTAACCGTCAAACGCGGTGGCTCGTGGCAAAATCAAATTGCAATCGACTCGACGACTTCTAGTCAGTTCACGAGTGCATTGATGATGATTGCGCCTTGTTTCCCAAAGGGTTTAGAGATCGAGTTGCGGGGCAAAGTCGTGTCGCGCGGATACTTGGACATGACTGTCGCAGTGATGCGCGAATTTGGAGCGCGAACCGAGATTTCTGGCAACAACATTTGGGTTGCGCCAGGTGCGTATCAGGGTGCGAATTTTTCGGTCGAGCCCGATGCCTCATCGGCGTCGTACCCCAGTGCTGCTGTTGCAATTGCTGGGGGATCCTCAATAATCGCCGGGCTTACAAGAAACAGTTCGCAGCGAGATGTCGAGTTTCTAGATGTTTTATCGAACATGGGTTGTCAGGTGCAACAAGTCGAGAGCGGCATCCAAATCTTTCGTGACCCCAGCGTTGCGCTTGCGGGCATTGAAGTAGATATGTCGGATATCAGCGACTGTGTGCCAACTCTCGCGGTTGTCGCGATGTTTGCCAATTCGCCAACAAAAATCTCGGGGGTGGGGTTCATTCGCACTAAAGAGAGCAACAGAATCAGCGACCTGGCAGGCGAACTACGCAAATTCGGTGCTCAAATTGTTGAGAACGATGATGGACTCACTATCTCACCTGCGCCCCTGCACGCAGCGAAGGTTGTCACACATCACGATCATCGTTTAGCAATGGCGTTCGCATTAGTTGGTCTTAAAGTACGCGATGTCGTGATTGAGACACCCGAGGTGGTTTCAAAAAGCTGGCCGACTTATTTTGGAGATTTTGCAAAATTTACAAAAACTAAATAAGAATTTCAAATCAGATTACTCAAGAATCGCCGTGTAGCGCACAGATGTTCTATAATTAGGTTTTAGCCAAGTGAAGGAGAACAGATTTTGTCATCAGAGCGCGAGATTATGACATGGCAGTCTTTTGGAGTTGCGAGTCGCGAATTGGCGATCAAAGTCGCAAATGACGGATATGAGCCAGACATAATCTTGGCGATCGCTCGTGGTGGATTAATGGCCGCAGGGGCGCTCGGGTATGCGTTGTCAGTAAAAAATACTTACACACTCAATGTTGAGTTCTACACCGGGGTTGACGAGCGTCTGGCGATTCCGATAGTTCTACCTCCAGTTCCTAGTTTGATTGACTTAAAAGATTCTCGAATTTTGATCGTCGACGATGTTGCCGACACGGGCCACACGCTCAAACTCGTCAACGATTTCTGCCACGGCAAAGTCAAAGAGTCGCGCATCGCAGTGCTTTACGAAAAGCCCGCGTCAATCGTCAAGTGTGAATATGTCTGGAAGACGACGAATCAGTGGATCAATTTTCCGTGGAGTGATCAAGAACCAGTCGCCAAGCGCGACTTCTCGGTACGCGACGCCTGACCGCGTCGTTTAACTAATCTCGCAAAATAGTTTGAGCGGCGTTTTTTCCGCTTGCACCCCAAACGCCAGCACCCGGAAAGGTCGCAGCACCGGTCAGATATAAACCTTTAATCGGTGTTTTATATCTTGTCAGTTCGGGTTGAGAGTTGAGCAATGCAGCCAATGGACCCCCAGAAAAACTTGTGGCGTGTCCTTTCGGCAAGAAAAAGTCGGTTTCATAGTTTGCTGGGGTCACGCATCGCCAGTCTTGAATCGAGTCGATGAATCCGGGCTCGACGAGTTCAGAATAAAGATTCAGCCATCGTTGTGGTTCGGCGTTTGACGCCCAGCCACCTTTAAACGAAAACGGTGTGAACAATGCTTCAAGGCTGAAAACATGATCTTTGCCATTGCTCATTGTTGGGTCAAGAACCGACGGCAAGTTAACCAGCATCGCGGGCTTTTCTAAAATTTCACCCCGAGCAATCATTTCAAAGCCACGATGCAGATCTGCCGTAGTTGGACTGACAACGAGTGTCGCACTTAGCGGGTCAATTCCAAATTCGTCAAACATTTTTTCGTCGAGGTTTCTGTATACGGGTCGCGCAGAGATGCGTGCATCAATTTTTGATTCGTATCCTTCGTAGTGCGGGGTGGTGCGCCATTTTTCAATAAGAGTTTTGGCACTTTGTGGCGGATTCTTCAACCATTTCAGAAATGTGTCATGCGGATTACACGCAGAAACAACTATCGGCGCATAAATCTCACGACCGTCACTAAGTGAGACCCCACGAACTTGCGATCCTTCACAAAGAATTCCAGAAACTTGTGTATCAGTCATCACCACGCCAGAATTTGATTCGATACTTCGGCGCAGCGAAATCGGAACCATTCCACTGCCGCCAATCGGGCGACCAACTTTTGCGACATGGCGCATCGCATATGTCAATGCGCCAAGACCTGTGCCGGGCGTATGTGGCGAGACTCCCCAAACAGTTGGACCTGTTGCAAGTGCAGGGGCAATCAGTAACTCTGATTTGAAATATTTTTGCAAAACCTGCGCCGATGACATCTTGCTCCAACGCAGCATCGTCGTCACACCCTTGCCACGGCGAGCAAGAACTTTGGTGATCAACGAGGTGCGTGAAGGGATTTGACTCGCTGCTTCTAAAATCAATTCGACTACGGGCATCGCATCGCGGGCATAGGCGCGATAGCCGTCAGTCTCATCTGGGAAGAATCGGGCAATAATTTCGAGCGTGCGATCGAGATCTTGAAAGTGAGGCCAGATTCTTTGATCACTCCATGAAGTCGACAACTGAGTTGGGTCAGCGTCCAGATATTTGAGTCCGTGACTCGCAAGATTTAATTCGTCCATTACGCCAGTCGTGCGAAAAGTCAAGTGATCGCAATTACAAATATTTACCGTCACACCTGAGTAAGTTTCGCTTGATGCGGTTCCACCCACTTCGGATCGTGCTTCGATGACAAGAGTGCGTTGACCTGCCTTGGCCAAGTACGCAGCGCAAACTAGTCCGTTATGGCCACCACCAATAATGATTGCGTCAAAGTTGGTGTTGATGTCGTTTCGTGACGCGACTTGGTTTTTGGCTTCAAAATTTTGCACTCCCCATATTGCCATTTCGGTAGAGTGGATGCATGGCGAAAGCGGTGCGAAATCTTGGAGATTTACGGGGTCCTGAGGTTGTTAACAAAATCACACCGCGCTCTATCTTCGTTCAACCACTCGGCGCCATTGAGCAACACGGACCGCACCTGCCTTTGAACACCGATGAAATCATCGCCACTGCGGTGGCGCAAGCGACTGTCGGCGAAGTGGGCGAGAAGCTCGATGTTTGGTTACTGCCGACACTGTCGTATACGAAATCAAATGAGCATGCATGGGCTCCAGGAACGATCTGGCTTTCAGCGACAACGATGCTCAATGTGCTCGACGACATCGGTCGCTGCATTTCAAAGACGAATGCTCAAAAACT
>CAMCZA010000091.1 GCA_945885515.1 Ferrithrix thermotolerans DSM 19514
CAAAGTTTGGTGATGCGCAGTCGCAGTGGCACGGTGCGTGTGATTGACACGCAACATCGCGCCGACCGCATCGGTCAATATTCTTCACTCGACTTCCGCTAACACGCCTCACGTATTAAACATTGTTGATGCTCGCCTATTTAAGGCGCGTTAAGTGTCATCGCAATATCAGACCAGACCCAAGTGTGCTGATACGGTCGCGCACCAAGTTCGCCTTTCGAGACTTCAGGGTAAAAAGTCTCACAATTTGTGCCGACTGACTCATCCCAAGTCGCCACAACAGTTGGATTATCGGTTCGTCGATAACCAATCAGCGCACGAATACCACAACTTCGGTAAGCCCGACCTCCCGTATAAACATCAGTCTGCCCAACATCGCCTTCAGCAAAACTCTCAAGTCGAATAAAAACCCCTGTAGTAATTGTCCCCGAAATTGCAAAGGTGATCAAATACTTACCTGGGCTGAGCGTTGTTCCCGACGGCAAATTAAAAGTCACTGACGAATTGTGCGGAAACAAAACAGGCTGCGATACGTCGACTAAACGCGTAAAGTCACTGCGACGAGTCGCATAAGGAATTTCACCCGAACCGTTATACCGATATATACGAGTTTGAACATTGGTCGATATCCCAGCACCAGAGCCTGATACGGGTCGACCATCAACCATCGCAGTGTGCGCGCGTGTACGAACAGTGATCGAACCGATAGCTAACGCGTCATCAACCGAAATTGTCTGTCCGTTTTCATAAGTGATATCGGAGAACTCAACATAAGTGCTTGATCCATTAATTTTATTTACTTCAGGTACAAGGTTGCGAACTGTACCCTTAGTGACACTCGCAGAGTTTGGACCCAGCCCAACAATTTGAGTGAACGGTCGGGGTGGATACGTTGCTCCACTTACCGAAAGTGAGAAAATTTCTGATGCTGAAGTCGTTGCAACCTGAGCGGCTGTAAGCCCCGCCGTGCGATAATACAAATAGCCAAAATCATTCCACGGACACTGTTTTCGAGCCGCAGTAATTTCTCGCCCGGGGCAATGGTCAAGAATCGGCTGTATTAAAACAACATCAACGTCATAGCCGTCAACTTTTGTGTATTTCGTGAGCGACTCTTGTAATATCGCTTTCACTGCTGCTTGAATTCCAGCCTTCGCAGTCGCATCCGAAGTATCAGCCCCAGTAAAACGCACAAAAACATCAAAAACCATTGCGAGATATGCGCACCCAGCACCTTGTGTCTCGCTGATTACTGACGGATAATTCATCCCGTAATAACGACCATATGCGATGGCGTTGTTCATCGGATCAACAAAAGTGTCAATTATCGCAGTGGTCTTTCCCGTCGTGTCAGCACCGGCAGCAACCGACTGAAGACGACTCACCACCGACTCCCACTCGCGCTTTTGAAATTCGTTTGGAAGCCGCGAGGAGATTTCGGTAACTACACGGCAAGGCTTCCACGCAACAGTTGTCGTCGTTGTTTTCGAGGCCGGGCTTGTCGTTACGGTCGCACCCGACCCTCTTAGCCAAACTTTCTTTTTACCCGCTAAAGCACAAATGTATGAAACTTTTTTCACAACACGAGTTGCACCAACAATCACGCACTTGGTGCCAACAATCTGTGGAGATTTAATTGCATTACCCGTTGTTGGTGTGAGCAACGCAATAGCTAAACCCAATACGACAATATTTTTCTTCTTAAACAGTCGACGCCAAGACAAAACATTTACTATTTTCATGTTCGCGACTTTGCGTCCAAGAAGCCCTCTGGCAAAATCGATTGAGTTGACACCGCGAGACGATAAGTTTCAACGTCTTTTTCAAATGACTCTGGAGATTGCAAAAATACCTTCAAAAATAAGCTACTCCAATGACTGGACCAATTCGTCCAAGTCGAGTTCAGCGGTATTGATCGTGATTCTTTGATGAACTCCAGCATTTTGTCCAAGCCAAAGCGTGCAATAAGAAGTTCGTTTGCAAAATCACCAGTGCCAGTACCTCTGCAACGAGATGCAGCATCACCAAACACGCCAGGGATACTGCTCAACGAGATTGGAACATCGCGACATCGTCTGGCTTCATCACCTGAAATATTTGGATTGGTGTATGTCGCGCCATCAACTACTGCCAGCAACATCGCGCCATAGACATTGCTAAATCCAGTCGACACCCATAATGGCAATCGCTCCTTATTTTTGTTGTCTTGTGTCGGATCAAATCCCATTAGCGCCACTTTGCCGCCATTTGAAATTTCATGCAACACATTGACCCGGGTCCTAAATCTGCCCAAGTCTCCACCGTTGCCATTTGCAGCACATTCATTTGCATCTGCCATCGTGGTACCGCCCAGCGGGCATCGATGACCAGTGAAATTTTGTAGGGTGAGCGCATAGACCCCGGTGCCCCAATAACTTCCCCCAAAAATCGGCCTGTTGCTTGTGTCTTGCCAACCTGCCGTAGTTGCGACAAGTTCTTCATTTGTTAGTGCTACTGAAATAGCGTTACGGTAATCTGCCAACTGCGGAAACGAACCATATTTGAAGAACGCCTCCGCCAATTGGCGAGTCATAGTGCGATCTGCCTCACTAACGCTCGGTCCAAAACGATATTCAATAATTGGTACTGCCTGATTGCGGGTGCGCATCGGGGCAATAAAAGAATTAATCTTATTGGCTAGCTCAATAGCGGCTAACTCGCGTGGCACAGCCGTAGTTGTGGTCTTTTTGCTCGCCACACTCCACTTCAGGGTTTTTCCAACTTTGGTGCAAGAATACGACACACCTTTGACTACCCGCGTCGCTCCTGTCTTCGAGCATTTCGTCCCCTGAACCTGGGGCGAATTCGCCGCCTCAACTGGCATCGCAACCAACATCACGGCACTAACTACTAGCCAAAGGGCAACACGGTTTAGTCTCATAATCCACAATAACGCCAACCAATCGGAAATGTGACATAACTCATATCAATCCCTATTGTGGGTCAATGGCGGGTCAATGACTAACTGGTCTACCAATCAACAGTGCGAAGCAATGCTTGCATGGGTTCGATCTGAGGCAGGTCGCGATGCCGCCGCGCGACTCGTGCGTAAGTATGGTTTGACCGAAGAGACGCTTGATCTGGTTTCAATCGCCAGCGAAAAAATTACTGCCTCGCTAAGTCGTCGCACAGAACGCATCCCGAGTATTGACACGAACGAAGATGCGATTAGATATGCCTATCGCGCGATGTCAAATTTGGCGATCGACCTCGGTCGGCGTCGTCGTAACGAGTCTGCAGCAATCTTTAGCATTGCCGCCATCGCCCCAATAACTATCGGAACCGAACAGACTGTCGTCTCGCAAGTTTTTATCACAGAACTTTTCTCTGCTCTGCATCATGTGTCAAATAAAGGCTTTCAATGCCCAGCCTGTAACAACAAAATCAGTTACGCTGCAGCCACCGAAGTTTTACATCTCGCACTAATCGAAGGTAGCGATGCAGCGGCGAGTGGGTCGTGGTTTGAAGATGTCATTTATTCAGTAATTGACCGTTATGAATCGGGTATGAGTCGTTCAATGAGTGCCCAACGCCAAAGGCGTTCGCGTTGCAAAAAATGCGTGATGCCTTTGCAACAGCGCCCAGATCGCAACCTGGCTCTTGAACTTGTACGCGTTACTGAATCGGCTGCTTTGGCGGCATCAAAATGGGTCGGTCGGGGAGACAAAAATGCTGCCGACGGCGCCGCCGTTGATGCGATGCGCAACTTGCTTGACACGGTGAACATGGATGGAATCGTCGTAATTGGCGAAGGCGAAAAAGACCAAGCGCCGATGTTGTTTAACGGTGAGCGAGTTGGCAATGGCGAAAAGCCGCTGACCGATGTCGCAGTTGACCCAATTGACGGCACCACGCTCACATCACTTGGTCGCAACAACGCGCTGTCGGTGCTTGCGGTTGCCGAGCGCGGCACGATGTTTAATCCTGGCCCGTGCGTCTACATGGAAAAAATCGCCGTATCTGCGGCCGCGGCCAATGCAATCGACATCAATGTTTCACCCACAAAAAATCTTAAAGAAATCGCCAAGGCAACAAAAAAATCTCTCAATGATTTGGTCGTCGTAATTTTAGAGCGACCCCGATACGACGAACTCATCGCTGAAGTTCGCTCGTGTGGCTGTCGAATTCACCTGATCAGCGACGGTGATATTGCTGGAGCGATTGCCGCCGCTTCGCCAAATGTTGGTGTTGATGTGTTGATGGGTATCGGCGGCACACCAGAAGAGGTAACTGCGGCCGCTGCACTCAAAAGTTTGGGCGGCCAAATTCTCGGCAAACTGTGGGTCAAAAACGACGCTGAAGCCAAAGTCGCAAAAGATGCTGGCTATGACTTATCGCAAGTTTTAACCGTCAATGATCTATGCAGTGGCGATGACGTGTTCTTTGCCGCGACCGGTGTCACCGACGGCGAACTACTTCGCGGCGTTAGATACGACTCGTATGGTGCGCGGTCGCAAAGTTTGGTGATGCGCAGTCGCAGTGGCACGGTGCGTGTGATTGACACGCAACATCGCGCCGACCGAATCGGCCAATACTCATCAGACGAATTCCGTTAGCTGAAATAAAACCTTCAAAGGTTGGCGTGTAGCCGCAGTTCCTCTCGTGGCTTCAACAGCAACTTTGAGATCGTGTCAAAATCCTTGCTATCAAAAGTAATGTCTGTCTCTGCCAGTCCAAGTAAAAAATCAGGCAGTATTGAATAATTCTTCTTACTTAAATTTGGGTGCAAAATTCCAGGCTTAGCGCCTGTAGTAACAAGGAGTTTATTGGGTAGAAATCGATTGACGCGCAACTTAATGCAACTAGGCAAAGGAGCAAAGATTTTAACAATGAACTTTAGAATCTTGCCCTTTATTTTTCGATATTTACGGGTTTCTGACTTTTTGGATATTCGCTGAATTAATTTTTTTGCTAGGTCACTTGCAATTTTCTCGCTGGTCGGTCCCTGGATGATGCTTGCAAATACGTTCCTCAAGTGATGCTCAAAAAGTTTGACTTGATGTCTACTCTTCTTATCCCTGAACCAGTCGGCTTCTCTGATACGTGTAGCTTGATTGGGTACATTTGGATTAAGAACCCACGCAGTTTTAATCCAGCAGATATGGCGCTCCACTGAAACTTTACAAAAAGCGTTCCCGAAATTATTCATCAAAGGCTCAATAAAATAATCGTGATCATAGATAATATTAAATGAACTTGAGACAGTTTTTTTCCATGGCTCGGTTCTCATAACCGAATAGGAGAGATAAAAGGCTCCTGACTCGTCAAGCAGTCGAAGTGACAGATCGTCACTCCGGGAATGAACGCCAGCTCTCCAATCTGCATAGCGAAGGTGCCAACGCATCTCGTTGTCATCATCAGATAATTTAAATTCTGAACAGATTCCGACAATTGCATCAACATTTTGATCGCTGTTCATGAGTGAGCAGGCCTTCACTAAACCAGAAACTGTAAAGAAATCATCATCTGCGCATAGTGCACTAAATTTTGTGATCGGGATTGTTGATGCAAATTGCATCCTCCTTATGTAGTTTTGAATTCGTCCTTCATCAACAAAAGGAGATAAACAGTGGTATGTAATACTTGGTACTCCAGGTAACTCCCCAAGTGGCAAACATGATTTCTCAGAACCGTCAACAATGTGCACAGTCACCGGCGTATCGCGCCAGTATTCGATCGCGCGCTCTATCTCTAGTGGCCGGTTACAAGTAGGTATCACGATCGTCAACTCACGCAACAACTCAACTTCTTCGGGGGTCATTGGATTATTTTATACGCTTGAGGTAACCACCTGGTGCTACAGAGATTAGTAACTTTTCATCAATTGTGCGGTCAACCACAAAGTCAGGGTTCATCTTCAAAAACTCAGCGACAGCAGTTTTCGGATTATTGCCCTTTCCCCATGGACGATCA
>CAMCZA010000092.1 GCA_945885515.1 Ferrithrix thermotolerans DSM 19514
GTTGCATCCTGAGGACCTGACATCACGGCGGTAAATGTTTTAGCGGTTGCAGCCCTGTCTCCCCACATGAAGGTGTGATAGTCGAATGGATTGCCAACTGTGACAAGCTCAGTAAGTGTCGAGCTAATTTGCGCGTGATGTTGCTGTTCAAATGGCTCAAAGCGCAACGAAGTCTTCTCACTTAGGTCAGCAACAAGTGATGCCTCGCCACCCGAACATGAAAGAGAAACAAGCTTGTTGCCAGTTAGGACACCACCCTGATCAAGAAGTTTTAGAGTTTCAATCAATTCGGCTGGCGTATCAACCATTGCTACACCCGCGCGCGCAAATAATGCTTGATATGCAGATCTGCGACCAGCAAGAGATGCAGTATGTGAAGCCGCGATCATTGCACCCGCTTCACTGCGTCCGGTTTGTAAAGCGACTATTCGCAGATTTCGCTGATTGGCAAGAGCGGCAATTTTTGCAAACCTTACCGGGTCGACGATCGCTTCTATGAATAGTCCGATAGCGGTAACGCGAGAATCTTCTACGAAAACCTCAAGGCAGTCTTCAACACCACAGACCGCCTGATTACCTACAGTCACAAGGTAAGCCAGATTGAGGTCACGATTTTGCAGTGTCAGATTAAGTCCGACATTTCCGCTTTGGCTTACAATTGCGACGCCACTTGTTAAAGACTTGCAACCGTGCTGATCGGGCCATAATGCGATGCCGTCTAATGCATTGATGTAGCCGTAACAGTTAGGCCCAAGTATCGGCATTTGGTCCGCGGCAATTATAAGTTTTTCTTGTAGTAGGCGACCGTCAACACCAGATTGCAAACCAGACTCAGCAAAGCCAGATGCGTAACAAACAGCACCGCCAGCTCCTGATTTTGAGAGTTGAGCAACCACATCAATTGTTGCATTGCGGTTCACTGCTACGAAAGCAACATCTGGTGCTCGAGGTAAGTCATTTATTGATCGAAAACATTCAGCACCAGCAATTTCGCTTCGAGTTGGGTGAACTGGCCACAACTCACCGGCGAAACCGAGTTTTCGACATTGTTCGATCACACTTTGCGCTGGAGCAGTGCCAAATAGCGCGATTGAACGCGGATTAAGCGTTTTTGAAAGTAATTGCTTAACCACCATAGGGGCGCAGCAATGCTCGCGAAATAATATGTCGCTGAATTTCACTGGTTCCATCCCAAATTCTGTCAACTCGGGTATCGCGCCACATGCGTTCAAGTGGAAGTTCATCCATCAAACCCATACCACCAAAAATTTGAATCGCTTCATCGGTAACAAATTGACACATCTCACTTGAAAACACTTTGGCCATCGCAACTTCGCTGTCGCTGAAATTGCCAGCAGCGTCATTAAATGCGGCGCGAAGCGTCAGCAACTCTGCGGCGTCAAGGCGAATCTGCATATCAGCCAACTTGAACGACACCCCTTGAAACTTGCCAATTTGTTGTCCAAATTGTTCTCGTGTCGCCGACCACTCAACAGCAAGTTTCAAAGCCCGTCGGGCACGGCCAACGCAAACTGCGGCGACTTGAAGTCGTGTCGCACCGAGCCACTCATTTGCGGCGTCAAAACCGTTGTGCTCCTCACCGAGAACATTCGTACCTGGTATCCGACAATTGTCAAAATTTATAATCATGTTGTGGTAGCCATTATTCGAAACACAGTTATAACCCTTGACGCGCTCGCAACCTTTTGTGTTGAAATCAACCAGGAAGCCTGTGATCTTTTTCTTGACTCCTTTTGAAGTTTGTTCTTCGCCACTGGCGGCAAACAAAATCACATAGTCGGCCATATCGGCATGCGAAATGAAATGTTTGGTCCCATTGATAATCCAATCTTTGCCGTCCTTAGTCGCGGTACATTTCATTCCTCTTACATCTGAGCCTGCGTCAGGTTCAGACATTGCTAGACATTCAACGCGATCACCAGTAATAGTAGGAATCAGATATTCGGCAATTTGTTGATCTTTGCAAGCCCGCAAAATATTGCTCGGCCGCGCCACGACATAATGCAGAGCATATGAGGTCACCCCGAACTCGCGGTCGACGAGTGTTGTATCAAATGAGTCGAGTCCGCCACCACCGAGTTCGCTCGGCATATTGCACGCATATAGACCGGCCGCAATTGATCGCTGTTTGATCTGTTTCACAAGATCTGGTGAGACATGATTATCTCGCTCAACTTTTTCTTCATGGGGGATTAACTCGCGCTCAGTAAATGCCTTTGTTGTATCAACAATCATTTGCTGTTCTTGCGAAAGTTTAAAATCCATATCTCAGTATCTCAGTTTCGAACGCTTAGTTCTTGGTTTTGATTTGCATAATTCGACCAATTTCTTGCGGTCTAGCCAAACGATCATGGCTTTGTTTTATCGCTTTGAGTGCTGTTTCTACAGAACCCGCTATTGAGCCGGCCTTTGCAAGTTTTGAATCAACATGCAACAACATCTGCTCGCAAGTTGCCAAACGCTGTGAGGTTGCAGAGTTGAACATCTGATGATTGAAATGCAACCGTTTGGCGTCGAAATCTAGGACTTGTGTCGTAACTCGCAATTTGTCTTTAAGCACTGCTTCACGTTCATAAATGATGTGCGTTTCAACGGTGTAATAAGAATGACCCGCAGCCCGGTATTCGTCATTAATGCCGATGTACTGGAACAACACATCTGATGCCCAGCCAAAGGCCGTTAGGTATGCAGCCTCGGTCATGTGATCGTTGTAGTCAACCCATTCGGCAGCAACTTCGCAATGATAAAAGTCAAGCGGAGCGGGAACTATTTCGCCAGGTTTTAGCGGAGTGACGTTAAGGATCATTTAACGCTTTGACCAACGAATCGACCGACACCGTCTGGTTTTGGCAATTTTGCGTGTGCTTGGGCGATCGGCTTTAAGCGAACCAAAAGTTCAGCCCCAATCGGGGATGCTTTTTTCAACTTCGTATCAACATGTAGATAAATATGTTCGGCTGTTGCAACTACAGTCCCGTCAGGTCGTGACATCACTGAATGTAGATGAACTTTTTTCTCATCCAGCATCAGAACTTGCGCAGTAACAACTATCTCGTCACCAACTTTGCTCTCGTTGACATATCGCACATGACTCTCGAGACTGTAAAACGACCTACCTGTTGCAAGATAATCACCTGAAAAACCGATTGATCGAAAAAATACGTCAAGGGCCTCACTTGAGAGTTGCATGTAACGACTGTCGTTTGTATGACCGTTGTAGTCAGCCCAGTCGGCTGTTATCCGTCGCCGTTGAACTTCGATCGGTGCGTGAATATTCTCCGGTTCTGCGGTGGCGCCACTGAAAAGTTTCTGCTCGTATGCGGCGAGAGTCTCTCCCGCCCCGAATCCAACTTGTTTCAAACCTTGCATCACCGCAACGAGACAGTCATCGCGCAAAACCTCAAGTTCGCGGATTGATCGAGATCCTGCTTGAGCGTCCGATTGTGAAACTATTTTCTCTAGTAGAACATCATCAAGTTCGGGAACATTCATAAATTTTGTCCATGGCCATTTCAGCGTTGGTCCGAATTGAGCCATGAAGTGGCGCATCCCGGCCTCGCCACCAGCAATTCGGTAAACCAAGAAGGTTCCCATAAATGACCATCTCAACCCAGCGCCGAAACGAATCGCATCATCAATTTCTTCGGCAGTAGCAACGCCATCGTTGACCAGCCAAAGTGCTTCACGCCACATTGCTTCCATTAAGCGGTCAGCAACGAAGCCGTCAATCTCTTTTTTGAGCATCAGCGGACGCATGCCAATCATCTCGTAAACATCTCGTGCTCGCTCACGGGCGATGATTGAAGTCTTATCTCCACCACAAATCTCAACTAAAGGCAAAAGGTAAACAGGGTTAAATGGGTGACCGACAACAAGCCTCTCAGGATGCGACATATTTTTTTGCAACAAGCTCGGCAGAATTCCTGATGTCGAAGACCCAAATACAACATCTGCTGACGCAACGCGGCTGGCTCTTGCCAATAATTCTTGTTTCAGTTCAACTCGCTCCGGTGCACTTTCTTGAACGAAATCAACATCAGTTGCGGCAGCCTCTGGGGTATCAACGAATGTGATCGTGCCTTCTTTTGGTAGGGGTGCGAGCGTGAGTTTGGCATATGCACGACGAGCATTCGCCATCACTTCGCCAATTTTGCGTTTCGCCTGTGGATCTACATCATAAATTTTTACATCGTAACCATTGAGCACGAAGCGAGCGGCCCAACCACCACCAATAACCCCGCCACCGAGCAAGCCAATTGTTTTGAGTTTTGTTGTCGAACTCACGAATGTTTTGTGAGTTGAAGTTTTTTACGCACGGCATCAGGTCCGATGACGTTGACATTCATGTTCTCAAGAATTTTTACAGCGCGACCAACAAGGTCAGCATTCGAAGCCATCTCGCCGCGAGAGAGATAGATATTGTCTTCTAGACCAACACGAACGTTGCCACCCGCAAGTGCAGCCATGGCGACAAATGGTAATTGCATGCGACTGATTGAAAATGCCGAAAATATGGCACCAGGAGGCAACTGATGGACCAGCGCCATAAATGTTGTTGGATCATCTGGCGCGCCATAGGCGATTCCCATACAAAGTTGAATCATCACTGGATCATCAAGCAATCCTTCGGCGATTAGATCTTTGACCATTACGAGGTGTCCAGTATCAAAAACTTCAAGTTCGGCACGCACGCCAAGTTTTTGAACCTGCCTGGCCATTGACCGCAGGACGCTTGGCGTGTTGACCATGATGTAATCGCCACCAGAAGAGAAGTTCATCGTGCCGCAATCCAATGTGCAAATTTCAGGCTTCAAGCGCGCCACATGGGCGAGTCTTTCGGTTGCGCCGACCATGTCTGTATTTGCCGAGTCAATTGGCAAAACTTTCTCGTCACCACCAAGAACTAGGTCTCCGCCCATACCTGCTGTCAAGTTCAAAACGACATCGGTATCCGACGATCGAATTCGATCAACGACTTCTGCATATAGGTCAACATCTCTTGAACCTTTGCCCGTTTGTGGATCGCGAACATGAAGATGCACGACTGCGGCACCGGCTTTTGCGGCATCCAATGCCGACTCGGCGATCTCTTTTGGTGTTACTGGAACCTTTTCGCTTTTGCCTGTTGTGTCGCCTGCGCCAGTGACTGCACAGGTGATGAAGACATCCCAATTCATACCAATTAGTTTATATGACATGACTCAACGCGGAAAAATCGTCTGGCGACCGACTGTTGAACGGGCGTTGGCCAGTCGGATGAACGAGTTTTCAGTACTTAAAGATTTTTCAACTTTGCATCAATGGTCGATTGAGAAGCCAAACGAATTTTGGGAACGAATCTGGGAGTTTTGTGGGGTTGTTGGCGAACGAGGTGAGAGAATTATCGATCGCTTCCATTGCCCAGGCGATCCATCACTTGAATTCATTGCTACTCGATTTTTTCCTGATGCTCAGTTGAGCGTCGTTGAGAATTTCTTGCGTCGTACGGGTGACGGGGAGGCAATCGTCGCTATAGACGAGTCAGGAAATCGCGAAACAAGATCATGGGATGAATTGCGTCAGCGAGTAGCGAGTCTCGCGGGTGCTTTAGAAAATCTTGGCGTTACCGCGGGTGATCGCGTTGTGGCTTGGCTTCCAAACGGGATTGAAGTGATTGAAACGATGCTCGCGACAGCATCGATCGGTGCAGTGTTTTCATCCTGCTCGCCTGACTTTGGATCACAAGGCGTGTTGGATCGATTTAGTCAGATTTCACCAAAGGTTTTGATTGCAACCGACTCTTATGTATATGGTGGTAAAAAATTCGACTGTCTTGAACGATTGGTAACAATTAAGACTGGATTAACAAGTTTGAT
>CAMCZA010000093.1 GCA_945885515.1 Ferrithrix thermotolerans DSM 19514
AAATGACTGCCGTAATAGTGCGGCTTCAAAACCCACATGTGCTGATGAGCAGTTGACTGATCAATGCCATCGCCATAAGCCGAAGCCTGAGCACTAAGCATCATCTCGTTAAGTTCACTGACACCAAGTGTGCGGCGTTGACGACGAGCAAACACTTCTGTCTCAAACAAGAAGCGACTATGAATGTCAACGACAACTTGATTGGCACCACCGAGGTCGGTATCCAACAACGCAAGGCGTTCGTCACCAGACAATCGTGACAAACCTTCTTCTACAACGAGCGTTTCGCAGAAGATACTTGCAGTTTCAGCAAGTGCCATAGGCAATCGTTTTTGTAGAGGCGTGCGATCTGCAAGTTGTGTGTTGTGATACGCGTGACCAAGTTCGTGCGCCGTGGTTTGCGCCGAGTCAACACTTCCGCTCCAATTGAGAAGCACAAGTGAACGGTCATCAACGAATGACATACAGAATGCCCCGCCAACTTTGCCCTCGCGTGGCTCAGCATCAATCCATTTTTCTGCGAGTGATCGATCAACTAATCCGGCCAAGTTGTCACTGTATGCAGCAAACGCGCCCCGCACGAGTTGTACACCCTGATCCCATGAGATTTGACTGGGTGCAACATTCAATGGTGCGAAAAGATTCCACCATGACAAACCATTTTTGTCGCCGTGCAGTTTTGCTTTGACATTCATCCACCGCCGAAAATCTGGTAACGACGCGCTGACTGCGCTTTGCATTGCATCAAAGGTTTTGCGACTGACGCTGTTGCCGTATAGCGATGCATCTAACGGTGATGTCCAGTTTCGCCGACGATTAACCGAGTTTGCTTCTCCTTTGATTGAGTTCATCGCTGCAGCACACGGCATCGCAACTGTTGGCCATGCGCGCATTTCAGCGTCGTAGGCGGCTTTGCGAACTGCGATATCTGAATGCGTTGACATGCCTCGCACGGCAGTGATCGGCAAAATTTTTGTGCCGTCTGGCAGATCGACTGAAACAGTCAACTGCGAGGTGATGTCGCCTTGCAATCTTGACCACGCCGATGAACCAGTTGTCGAGAGTTCGGCGTAGAAACCCTCTTCGACTTCACTCATTTGATGTTCGGCTCGCGCTTGCAACCGTTGCAATGGCCCGAGATGCTCTCTCGCGATTTCGCTGACCTTGGCTAGATCATCTGCGCCAAGCGTTGCAACCCAATCAGCGAACCGTGCAAGCAATGGTGAGAGACGCGAATCGATCACTTCAAGTTCGCTGAGTAGACCTTGTGCAGTTTCTTCACGCGTATTCGTGCTAACCGTCGCATAGACATATGAACCAAGAATTTCAGATTGTTTAATCGTCTCATTCATCGAGGCGATTATTTCGTTGGCGATTTGTCCTTCATGCGCTGATGGCTTGTGTGGTTCACCTGCACGAATGTTGTGTTCATCAAATTGCGCTTCAAGACGAGCAACATTTGCGCCTGTTCGCTCCATCGCATTGGTAAACGAACGAGAAGTGAATGATTCGTGAACGTCAGCAACTGACCAACGAGGTAAAAGTATGTCTGTCATCGGCTTAAGTGTATTGACGGCGCCATTAGTTAATGTCGCCAACAAATGCCTGTTCTTGGTGGTGTGTAGTGAAACCGAGTTTTAAATAAGTTGAGATTGCGGCGATGTTGTCTTTGTCGACGAACAACATCCCAGTAGTTGCTCCAGCGGTTGCGAGATGGTTGAGACCAGCAACAGTCAACGAACGCCCCAGCCCTTTGTTATGGTGCCGCGGGTCAACAGCGATCACATAAATCTCGCCGAGCAACGGATCTGAGTCATGGTCAATTTTGGTCCAGCAGAAACCAGCAAGTTCGTGTTTGGCAATTGAATCTGTTGTGTTGATGTAGTGCATCAAGAAACCTTCGGCGTCAAACCACTTTTCGGATTGTCTTGACTCAAGAATCTGTTTTGTCCATCCACCCTGCTCTGGGTGGTTTGCAAATGCACGATTATTGAGTGCAATCCACTGTTCGTCGTCAATTCCAACTTTGAAACTCTGTGTTGCAATATTTTTGGTGGCAGCAACAACACTTTCTGAAAGTGGAAGTTCGACACGCAACTGCAACAAAGTTCTGCCGGGCGTGAGGGATACTTTTTGTGCCAAAAGTTGGTGATCTGTAGTCGGGTCAAAGACCCACCAATGGATATGTCCTCCGCCTTGTTCATGGATTACTTGCATTGCTTCGGCCATTAAATGATTACCAAGTTCAAGTGTTTGATGCCGGTGTTGTGGATCAATCACTAAATCCAGCGACCACGAATCGTTGACTCGAGAGACTTGACAGTATGCAATTAGTTGACTCGTATCGGGGTGGCGAATTGTCAAGCCCGCGAATCCAGCACGGCCGCCAAGTCGTAGGTCAATCCATAAGTGATCGTTGAGCGGCTTGTGAGCGTCAGCCTTTTCGACGGCGTCCAATAATTCGGTGACTTCGGCGATGTCTTGTGGGGTCATGCTTCGTTTGACATCAAATTTGAGCACGCCACAAGGATATCTATTGCCCATCGTGTGTAGTGTTGCGAGCGCATGGCTGCTAAAAAAACAGAACTGGCTAAGCGTGCCACCGATGTCTTGAAACTATTGAAGCGCGAATATCCGGTAGCGATTTGCGAACTTACTCATGAGTCTGCGTTTCAATTGCTCGCAGCGACGATCCTTTCGGCACAGTGCACCGATGTGCGTGTCAACATGGTGACTCCCGCATTATTTGATGCATATCCAACACCGGAAAAACTTTCACATGCAGATGTCTTGCATGTCGAGCAACTAGTTCGATCTACAGGCTTTTATCAGACGAAAGCCAAAAATCTAGTCGCAATGGCAAGCCAAGTGATGTCACGATATGGAGGAGAAGTTCCTCGCGAGATTGAAGATCTAATCACTTTGCCAGGTGTTGGTCGCAAGACGGCAAATGTTTTGCGTAGCGTGGTTTTCGATCTTCCAGGATTGCCGGTTGATACACATGTGGGCAGGTTGTCGCGGCGTCTCGGCTTAACGAAACTTGAAGACCCCGTCAAGGTTGAGTACGAATTGAATGCAATGCTGCCACCACCTGAGTGGGGGCAATTTAGTTTGCGCCTCATCTTGCACGGCCGTCGCGTATGTGATGCCAGAAAACCAAAATGTGAAGATTGCCTGCTTGAGAAACTATGTCCGAGTTCAAACCTGCCAACAAAAAAGAAAGTTGCTAAGAAAGTCGTTAAGAAAGTCGTGAAGAAAGCCGTGAAGAAAACCGTCAAGAAAGTGAAAAAGAAATGAGCATTTCACCACAACGACAAAGTGCGCTCGCCGAAATCGCTGCACTTGCCGAAAATGTTGAGCGATGTCGCGAACGAATCGTGTCACTTGCCGAATCGCAGCGTCTTGCGACATACGATCCGACCAAGCCCGAGAATGACGACGGATTGCTGATGGCGATCTATGAGGCCGAGCGTGGACTCGTTAACGCCGTGCGACTATTGCAACGCGCGGCCAGAGCCCGCTAACTGCATTTATATTCAGGCAGAATAGATAGATGACAGGTTCGGACTCTCAGCCGCTGATTGCCGTTCTTGACTATGGCATTGGCAATCTTCGCTCGGCGCAAAAGGGTTTGCAGTTCGTTGGTGCCGACGCCCGCCTCACTAGCGACCTAAAGTTAATTGCTGAAGCTGACGCAGTGGTATTGCCTGGAGTTGGAAACTTCGGCGCATGTATGACCGCGCTTCGTCAAGCGAAGCTTGAAGACAGCGTCCATGAAGCGATTGAAAGTTCACGACCGTTCCTTGGAATTTGTGTCGGGATGCAGATGTTGTTTGAAAGTAGTCAAGAAAGCCCTGGTGTGTCTGGTTTGGGTCTTGTAAAAGGTGAAATTTGTTGGCTTCCAGCCGATGTGCAAAAACCCCAGATGCAATGGAATCAATTGAAAACATTAAAGCAGGATGATTTGTTCGCAGGTTTAGAGCAGAATCCTTGGATGTATTTCGTGCATTCATTATCTGCAGTTGCAAAAGATGACTCTGTGGTGGTCGCAACTTGCAGTTACGGATCAGATCTCGTCGCCGCGATTAGGTTAAACAATATTTTTGCCACACAATTTCATCCTGAGAAATCAGCAACCGAAGGATTAAAAATCTTGAAGAACTTTGTTGCAACATGTGGCGCTAATCGTGTTGCTACAAAAGTCTGACCGGTAATGCAGATATTCCCAACTCGCCAAGAATTTCACGAACTCGCAACTCACAACACAGTGATCCCGGTGTGGGCAGAAGTTCTTGCCGATACTGAGACGCCAGTGTCGGCGTACATCAAACTCGTTGGCGATCGACCAGGTTTCTTGCTTGAATCTGTCGAGCATGGTGAGCGTTGGAGTAGATTTTCTTTTGTTGGTCGTGATCCTGTAGCGACACTCGTGTTACGAAACGGAGTGATCACGACGACTGGTGAAGTTCCAAAGTCAATGCCACTTGATAGAGGAATGCTGACTGCAATTGAGTCGCTTCTCGCAACCTATACGGCGCCATTACATCCAGATCTGCCACCACTACAGGGCGGGCTAATGGGATTTCTCGGCTATGACATTGTTCGCGAAATCGAAAACTTGCCGAATGTTCCGCCCGAAGATCGTGATCTGCCAGACGCAGTGATCAGCATGATTGGTTCATTGGCGGCATTTGATCATTGGCGTCAGCGTTGCTACATGATTGAAAGTGTCCCAGTCGCGGGACTTGATGAATCACAACTTAATGTTGCTTACGACAACGCAATCAAACGCGTTCATCAAGGGATAGAAGACTTGGCGCGACCTATTGCCCACACGCCAGTAGAGCCGCCCAATCGTGACGACACTCTAAAAGTGAAGTCGTCAATGCCCAACGGAATGTATGAACGAGCCGTCGAAGTTGCCAAAGAACACATTCGTGCTGGAGATATTTTCCAAGTTGTTCTTTCGCAACGATTTGATATTGCGCTTGAGGCTGATCCGTTTGATGTTTACCGAGTGTTGCGCCAAATTAATCCGAGTCCTTATATGTATTATCTCAAACATCAAGACATCACGATTGTTGGTTCGTCACCAGAGCCGATGGTGCAACTTCGCAATGGTCGTGTCGTAAGTCGGCCAATCGCCGGTACACGCAAACGCGGTGTTGATGATGAACAAGACCGCAAACTTGCTGGCGAACTCAAAGAAAACCCAAAGGAGCAAGCCGAGCATGTGATGCTCGTTGACCTCGCACGCAATGATGTTGGTCGTGTCGCAGAATTCGGCTCAATGAATGTTGATGAGTTCATGACCCTAGAGAGATATAGCCATGTGATGCACTTAACATCACAAGTTTCTGGCACATTACGCAGTGGTCTTGGGCCAGTGGATGTTTTACGCGCGACCTTGCCTGCAGGCACAGTAAGTGGTGCACCAAAAGTGCGCGCGATGGAGATTATTGATTCACTCGAGCCAACAAAGCGCGGACCATATGCTGGTGTCGTTGGTTATGTTGACTTCTCTGGCAATTTAGACACGGCGATTGCGATTCGTACGATGTTTGTGGGCAGTCATGGCGCAACGTTGCAGGCTGGCGCAGGAATCGTCGCCGACAGTATCGCCAGCGAAGAAAATCTTGAATGCGCAAATAAGGCAGCGGCATTGCTGGCTGCAATTCCTGCAGCACGAATAATGACTGCGCGCCGTAGACAGCAAAAATCATGAGCGGGTTTTATTTAGAAATAGCTCGCGATGAAATCACAGTCACAGGTATAGATGCGCGAAAGTTTCTGAATTCACAACTGGCAAATGATATTTCTGGCTTAGCAATCGGTGAATCT
>CAMCZA010000094.1 GCA_945885515.1 Ferrithrix thermotolerans DSM 19514
ACCAATTGCCGGGGTTCAAGTCGTCACCGGTGACGCGAGTGTAGGTCAGGCTCTAACTGTTGACCCGCGAGTAGGGATTGTAAGTTTCACTGGTTCGTCGGTTGTCGGACACGCGATCGCCAAGGCTGCGGCACCGCGTAAAGTAGTGCTAGAACTTGGATCAAACGCCGCGCTGATCGTGGCTGGCGATGCCAATGTTCGCGCCGCAGCGCAAGCAACCGTGCGTGGTGGATATTACGCATCGGGTCAAGCATGCATCGCAATCCAGCGTGTTTTAGTTGTTGAGTCAGTTGCAGACGAATATCTAAAACATTTGAAAAAGTTCATGAGCGACGTGTTAGTCGGTGATCCGCGGGATGCGGTGACTCAAGTATCGGCACTTGTAAATTCTGGTGCGACATCTCGGGTGATTTCGTGGATTGAAACCGCGACCAACGCTGGAGCGAAGATTATGTGTGGCGGCTCACTAAATGGAACATGTATTGAGCCGACGG
Organism: Ferrithrix thermotolerans DSM 19514; assembly: GCA_945885515.1. GTDB lineage: Bacteria > Actinomycetota > Acidimicrobiia > Acidimicrobiales > Ilumatobacteraceae > BACL27. The sequence goes on from CAMCZA010000094.1 coordinate 495, forward strand.
TTCTTTTAAATGTGCCTATTGATGTTGACATCTGGAATGAAGAAGTATTTGGTCCGGTGGTTTGCGTGCGAAGAGTTAAAAGTCTTGACGAGGCTGTCAATGAAGTGAATTCATCTCGATTCGGACTTCAGGCCAGCATCTTTACATCCTCGCTTGAAAACGCATTTCGCGCTATCGAACAACTTGAAGTTGGTGGAGTAGTGGTAAACGAAGTACCTGGCTATCGATCTGACACGATGCCTTATGGCGGTGTTAAGAACTCGGGAATTGGTCGAGAAGGACCACGATTTGCAATCGAGGAGTTCACCGTGACGAGAATGGCAATAATCAAACCAGATCTTGGAGACCGATGAGATGACCACAAATTACTCACAACTTTTTCGAATGGACGGTCGCCACGCTTTGGTAGTTGGTGCTGGAAGTGGAATCGGAAGAGAGTCCGCACTTGCGCTTGCTGCGCATGGTGCCTTAGTGATTTGTGCCGACGCTCGCATTGACAGTGCAATCGAGACCGCATCTATGGCAGATGGTCTGACTGCTACTTCGCTTGATGTGCTTGACATCACGGCGGTGAACTCGTTCGTGCAAAAAAATTCAAATGTCGATGTGCTTGTGCACACCCCGGCAATGAACGTGCGCAAGGCAATACTCGACTACTCGCTTGAAGAATTTGACCGAGTTATAAGTTTGAATCTTCGTTCAACTTTTCACATGATTCAGTCGTTCGGTCGCAACATGGTGGCTCGCAAACGAGGCAGCATCATTACTTTTTCGTCAATACGCGCGGCGACTGTCGAGCCCGGACAGAGCATTTATGCAGCAACCAAATCTGGTCTTGAGTCGATCGTGCGCACGGCGGCGGCAGAGTTTGGTGTTGCTGGTGTGCGCGTCAACGCCATCCGACCCGGCGTCGTTGAGACTCCGCTGACACATCAATTAAAAAATAATCCTGAGTGGTACGACGCTTACGCACGAAAATCCGCGCTTGGTCGGTGGGCGACAGCAGACGAGATTGCGGGCGCCGTGGTTTATCTGGCCAGCGATGCTTCGAGTTTCGTAACTGGCACGACAATTACAGTTGACGGCGGTTGGACGGCAATTGACGGTCGTTATTCTCCACCGTTATGAGTCGCGACCTTGCTGATTTCGCAGCCACAGAACTTCTCGCCGGATACCGCTCACGAGAGTTTTCACCCCTCGAAGTTATGGATGCGGTGCAGCGCCGAATTCAAGAACGCGAGCCAGTGGTCAAGGCGCTTTGGGCGGCAGACCCCGATCGTGCAATGTCGCAAGCCCGCGAAAGCACACAACGCTGGCAAAAACAATCACCAAAAGGATTGCTGGATGGCGTGCCATTCACACTGAAGGAAAACATCGCAACAAAAGGCACTCCGATTCCGCTTGGTAGTGCGGCGACAAATTTGCAGCCGGCAACCTATGACGCGCCACCTGCAGCACGATCGTTGGAAGCGGGCGCAATTCTTCTCGGCAAAACGACGATGCCAGATTTAGGAATGCTGTCTTCTGGGCTCTCGAGTTTTCATAAGTTGACGAGCAATCCGTGGAATCCCGAGTGGAACCCGGGTGGTTCGAGCGCTGGAGCAGCCGCATCAGCCGCCGCTGGGTATGGCCCGTTGCATGTGGGCACCGATATTGGTGGTTCGTTGCGTTTACCAGCAGCATGGACCGCGACTGTTTCGTTAAAACCAAGCAACGGTCGAGTCGCAATAAATCCGCCGTTCTTTGGCAGAGTTGCCGGCCCGATGACTAGAACTGTTGGCGACAATGCTTTGTTCATGAGTGTGTTGGCGCAGTTTGATCGCCAAGATTTCATGGCACTTCCCCCTGCGACGATCGACTGGTCGCTCGTAAACGCGGGCAACGTGAAGGGTCTACGCATCGGCTTGCATTTAAATGCCAACGCAGGAATGCCCGTAGAAAAGTCGACACTCGATGCGGTGACGGCCGCGGCAGAAGTTTTTGCGAGCGCTGGGGCAATTGTCGAGACTATTGATCCGTTCTTCAGCGACGAGATGCTCAATGATCTAGACACATTTTGGAGAGTTCGCAGTTGGGTTGACTCGCGTCAAATGTCGCCTGAGCAGCGTTCGAAGCTCTTACCATTCATTCAAGAATGGATTGCGGTTGGAGAAAATATATCGAGCGATCGATTAATGCGTTGCGTGAATCGAAAACTTGAGGTGCGTAAAATCACCCAGCAAAGCACGGAGATATTTGATCTGGTTCTCTCTCCTGTTTCTCCAGTCCCGACTTATCCAGTTGATTGGCCGATGCCAAGCAACTCAGTGGAACGCTCAATGGCTCATATCGCATTTACCGTGCCGTACAACATGTCAGAGCAGCCGGCGGTTTCAATAAATTGTGGTTTTACGCCCGAGGGAAAGTCGATTGGTTTACAAATTTCAGGGCGACGTTTTGCTGATCTAGAAGTTTTGCAAGCCGCTGCCTGGTATGAGTCGTCGCGTCCAAAAGATGCTCAGCCAGACTGGTCGATACCATCGCACGGAGTCACCAGCACCACGACCAAGAATTAGCGCGATTTTTTCGCCGGTGACGGTCAGACCTCGAAGGTTTCGCCAGCACGCACCTGAGATGCGTATATCGAGTTAGACGCCATTAACTGTTCGTGGGTGCCTTGTTCAGCAATTTTCCCATTATTGAGCACAATAATTCGGTCGGCATCACGGATCGTTGAAAGTCGGTGAGCAATAACTATTGCCGTGCGGTTTTTCATCGCTTCTGTGAGCGCCATCTGCACAAGTATTTCGCCCTCGTTGTCAAGGTGGCTAGTTGCTTCGTCAAGGATCATCACGGCAGGGTTCTTGAGCAACAATCGCGCAATCGCCAAGCGTTGTTTCTCGCCCCCTGAAAGTCGATACCCGCGTTCGCCCACAATCGTGTCGTAGCCGTCTGGTAGCGCCGAAATAACTTCATGAATTTTTGCAGCCTTACATGCATCGACAATTTGTTCGTGTGTCGCACTTGGTTGCGCATAAAGCAAATTTGATTTAACCGACTCATGAAACATGTGTGAGTCTTGCGAGACAACGCCAACTGCTGTGCGCAGCGAAATACCAGTCAGATCACGAACGTCATGACCATCAATTCGTACTGCACCACTAGTGACGTCATACAAGCGGGCCAGCAGCGTTGCCAAGGTGGTTTTTCCGGTGCCACTCGCACCAACCAAGGCAATTGTCTCGCCAGCAGCGATGCTTAGAGAAATATCATTCAGTACATCAACGTCTGGGTCTGCACCGTGCATCACACCGGAAAGCTCAAGTGACGCGATTGAAAAACTTGCAGCAGGCGGATATCTAAATGAAACACGATCAAACTCGACGGCGCCGCGTGCGTTTGTTAATTCAACTGCGCCAACCCGATCGGTGATTGATACGGGTGCATCAAGTACTTCAAACACTCGTTCAAAACTCACGAGTGCAGTCAAGATTTCGAGGCGAGCATTTGTTAATCCAGTTAACGGCTGATAAATGCGTTGCACAAATGCCGCCATCGCCACAAGTGTGCCGATCGTAATGCCACCCGAAACAACCATGAACGCGCCAACTCCATAAATCGCAACGGCGCCAAGCGCACCAACTAGACCGAGCGCTACAAAAAATACTCGACCATACATCGCAGTTGTAATTCCAATGTCGCGTACACGAGCGGCACGCGAACCAAATGCGCCGACTTCTTCGCGGTGGCGACCAAATAATTTAACTAATAACGCACCAGAGACGTTGAATCGTTCTGTCATCTGTGTGTTCATGCCCGCATTTAATCCCATTTGCTCGCGAGAAATTTCTTGCAGGCGAGCACCCACACGTTTCGCTGGCACGATAAATACTGGCAAGACAATTAGTGAAAGTAATGTGAGTCGCCATTCAAGGGCCAACATTGCACCAAGAGTTGTCGCAAGTATCACGACATTTGAAACGACACTGCCAAGAGTTCCTGTTACGGCCGACTGTGCACCGATCACATCATTATTTAGCCGGCTAATTAATGCGCCGGTCTGGGTGCGTGTAAAAAACGCAATTGGCATATTTTGTACTTTGTCGAAGAGCGCGACACGCAGGTCGTAAATTATTCCTTCACCGATTCGCGCTGAATACCATCGCTGAACGATTTGCAATACTGCGTCACCGAGTGCAACAACGACGAGCACAACCGTAAGTATGACGATTCTGCGTTTGTCTCCATCTGGGATTGCATGGTCGACAATCATTCGAAACATAAATGGGGGGATAAGTGCAATCACTGCAGTCACAAGAATCGTGATTAAGAAACCAGATATTGATCTGCGATAGGGGTGAGCAAATTGCCAAACTCGGCGCAATGCAGTTTTGCCAATTTTCGCGCCAGTCACGGCTGATTTGTCGCGCGGTATTAAATGATGCGGAAGCACGCAGTCAGGCTAAGGCTTAGGCGTGAGTTTTTTTGTGCATCTTGCCATCAGGCATAGTCGCACCAGAAAGATCAGCGCCTGTCATGTTTGCGCCAGTAATGTCAGCGCCAGATAAATTCGCACCAGACATATGTGCATTAGTTAAATTGGCTTGGTGCAAGTGAGCCTTAGATAAATTTGCGCCAGTTAGTTGCGCCTTTGAGAGTTTCGCTTTGGCCAAGTTTGCATGTGAAAGATTCGCATTTTTTAGATTGGCGTGTGTCAGATTTGCTTTTCGCAAATTTGCGTGCATTAAATCTGCGCCACTCAAATCGGCGTTAGATAAATCCGCGCCGCTTAAATCTGCATTCGGCAAATGAGCACCAGGTCCGATTTCGAGGCCATTTACCTGCATAGTGAAAACATACTGCGAAGCCGCATGCGAGTGTTAATGCAGAATCAATCAGTGATTGTTCGGCGCGGAGTCCAGACGATGTAGTTCCAGATCCAGTCGGCAAAAATACTTGTTCGGTTGCGGCCGCCTGATAGGTAAGCGAGATGCAGCGCAAGCCAGGTCAGCCAGGCGAGCGAACCTTGAAACCGCAACCATGAACGCATTTCAACGACCGCTTTTCGTCGACCAATTGTCGCCATCTGACCCTTGTCGCGATACTTAAAAACTTCGAGAGGTTTGCTTGACTCGCGTCGCCTGATCTGGCGCGCGACATGTTTTCCTTGTTGAATTGCAACTGGTGCAACCATTGGAAGTGGACGACCATTGCTATCTGGGTAACTGGCGACATCACCAACAATCCAAATCGAATCGTTTAGTTGCAAATTTGAATTGACTTTGATTCGATTTCCACGATCTGTTTCGCCAAGAAACTTCCAGTTCGGTGGTGCGACAACGCCTGCCGCCCAAATTCGGGTGCCA